>NZ_JBHVFU010000075.1:0-37902 GCF_042801455.1 Streptomyces sp. NPDC057565
GCGATCTGATCGAGGACGAGGCCGACGATCCGGTCGTAGGACTCCAGCGCGATCTGCTTGAGCCGGGCGAACACGCCCAGTCGTATCCACTCGTCGCGACGGTTGCGAATCGTGGTGGCCGAGCAGGTCATGTCGGCGATCGCCTGATACGAGCAGCCGAAGCGCAGGAGTTGCAGCATCTTGTCGAAGACGATCCGGTCGCTGATGCGTGGGCGGTGGCATCCCAGCGGATGGGTCGGCGCGTACGCCGATCGCTCAGGCAGCAGGGCGGCGAATTGGCTCCAGAGCGGTTCGGTCAGCCATGATGGCAGTACAGGCACAGGTCTCCCCAGTGATCACAGAGCGTCGCAACTCCATGATCGCCAAGACCTGTGCCTGCCTTGCTGCCGGGGTGCCGCCACCGCGCCTATCTGCGCGGCTTCTAAGCCGTCAAGCTCGGCTCTGCTGAGGTAGCGCCGGATGGCATCTCAGGCTTCGTCGTCAGGGAAGAAGGTGTCCGCGATCTGCACGAGCTGGTCGTCACTCAGCTGCGCGGGAACCCATCCACGAAGGCGTGCGTGATCAACGAATCGGTCATCGACGGGAACGTGGTACCGCTCGACGTAGTGGGCGAGGTCGGTGTGCCAGAACCACTCACCGTCGGTGAGGAGGTGAAGGCCGTCGATGAACTCGTTGGTGGGACTGAGGAAGTCGTAGACGGCTGATCCAGTAGCGGCGATCACGCTGCCGGCACGCAGGTATCGCACAAGCTCGTCCTCGTACGGGTCACCTTCGCTGCGCACGGTAGCGATCAGGGAGGGTCCGTCCGGATTCCCGTGCTTCAGTTCCCTGAACTCGCCGAGGAAGCGGTCTACGCGTGGGTTCTCGCTGGTCATCGCCAGGAGCGTAGTCGATCAGATGCCTGGCATCGGCGCTGTCAGCCGGCCACGCGCGCGGTACGTGGACGCTCCCGGCGACGGACAACGACCACCTCCCGATCGCCGCCCGCGTCGAACTCTGAGACCTACCCCGTCGGGGGCCTGTGCAGGGTGCGCATATCTATCGTGAAGGGGGCGTGGAGGTCGCGGATATTATTGCCCCTCGTGTCCATAAATACTGCACTCATCGAGTGGAGCTTCTCTGTCGTCGAACGGCGTGCGGATCAGCTGAGCAAGTACTTCTACGCCCACCTGTTTCACCACAACCCTGGCGTCCGTCACATGTTCCCGGAGCAGATGGACGAGCAGCAGGACCGGCTCTTCGCCGCCCTCACTGCGGCAGCCATGAACGCCGCCGACCCTGAAGCCCTCGTGGCGTACCTGCGCCCCCTCGGCTTCGACCACCGCAAGTTCGATACCCGTCCCGAGCACTACCCGGCCGTGGGCGCCAGCCTCATCGCGGCGCTGAAGATGTTTTCCGGCGACGCCTGGACGCAGGAGATCGAGGAGGCGTGGGTCGCGGCCTACGGCCTCATCTCGCAAGTGATGATCGCTGCGGCCGAAGAGGTCCCCGCGTCGACGCCCCGCTGGTGGGACGCGGAGGTCGTCCACCACGAGCTGCGCACCGGTGACATCGCGGTTCTCACGGTGCGCCCGCACCTTCCCTATCCCTTCGAGGCCGGTCAGCACGCCGCGCTGACCGTGCCCGAGGCGCCCCAGGTCTGGCGCCCGTACTCGATCGCCAACGCTCCGCGCATCGACGGCACCCTGGAATTCCATGTGCGCCGCATCGAGCGCGGCCGGCTGAGCACCGCACTGGTGGACCGGGTCCGCTCCGGAGGCAGCGTCCGTCTCGGCCCCGCGATCGGCAGCATGACCCTGCAGCCCGATTCCGGTCACGGTCTGCTGTGCGTGGCCGGGGGTACCGGCTGGGCGCCGGTGAAGGCGATCATCGAGGCGGTCGCGGCCCTGCCCCGGCCGGGCGAAGTGAGGCTCATCCTCGGCGCCCGCACCGAGCGCGAGGTCTACGACCTCGACGGCCTGGAGCGGCTGGCCAAGACGTATGACTGGCTGGACGTCACAGCGGCGCTGCCACCGGAGGGCGGGGAACCGGAGGAAGCCGACGCCGAACTGTTGCGACAGGTCGGTGAGTACGCCCGTAACCGACCTGGCCGCCAGGTCTACGTCAGCGGGCCCTCGGGCATGGTGCGCGCTGTCGAGAAGCAGCTCGGGGCGCTCGGCTTCGATCCTGACCACATACGCCGCGACGCCTACATCCACCAGCACAGCACCGACAGGCCCACGTCCCCGGCGGAGTGGTTCCTGAGCAAACGCGACATCCCATGGATTCACTCCCGGTAGACACGCGAGGGATGTCGCCGCTCACCCCGACTCGCGCCACCGGTTGGTGATCGGCAGCCGCCGGTCCTTGCCGAAGCCCTTCGAGGAGATCTTCGTGCCCCGTGGCGCAACATCGCCAGGTCGTCGATGCTGTCCGCGCCCGCGGCCATGCCCGCGACGATGCTGGTGATGCCCTTCTCGGCACCTGCGCCGCGGCCGCGTGGCGCTGCGCCTGCCGAAAACTCATCCGCGCTGGTGGGAGCCGGTGTGCATGGTGTAGGCGATGTCCACGGCGGTCGCTTGAGCCAGTACCCTCGCGTGGTTGTCGATCACCACGGCATGATGATCGACCATGCTGCTTCGACTGGCTTATCTGGGCATGGCGAACGCGTTCGCCCTGCTGCGGCTGCTACCGATGAGCGCTCGAGACAAGGACGCGGAGATCCTCGCCCTGCGCCATCAGATCACGGTCCTGGAACGCCAACTGGGCGAGAAGAGGGTGCGGTTCACCCTGAGCGATCGGGCATTCCTGGCGGCGCTACTGCACCGACTCCCGAGGGATGTGCTCCGCAGAGTGCGGCTGCTGGTATACCCGGACACACTACTGCGCCGGCATCGCGACCTTCTCGCACGCCGCCACGGCGCCGCCTCCCGACCCAAGCGCCCAGGACGACCGCGGACCGTGCACTCCATCCAGGCCCTGGTATTGCGCCTGGCGAACGAGAACCCCAGTTGGGGCTACAGGAGGGTGCATGGCGAGCTGCTCGTGCTGGGGGTGAAGGTGGCCGCGTCCACCGTCTGGGAGATCTTGAAGGAGGCCGGGATCGATCCCGCGCCCCAGCGCTCCTCCAGCACCTGGGCCGACTTCCTGCGCTCACAGGCAGACGCCCTGCTCGCATGCGACTTTTTCGACACGGTCACCCTGTCCGGGGCGCGGCTGTACGTCTTCGCCGTTATCGAGCACACCAACCGACGGATCCGGATCCTGGGCGCCACCGCGCACCCGACCGCCTCCTGGGTGGCGCAAGCCGCGAAGAATCTCGTCATGGGCCTCGAGGACGCCGGGTGCCGGGCCCGGTTCCTGATCCGGGACAGGGATGGCAAGTTCCCGGCCCTGTTCGACGCGATCCTCAAGGACGCGGGGATCGAGGCCGTGCTCAGCGCTGTCCGGACGCCGAGGATGAACTCGATCACGGAGCGCTGGATACAGACCTGCCGGCGCGAGCTCCTGGACCGCACCTTGATCTGGAACCAGCGCCATCTGCTGCATGCCCTGCGCGAGTTCGAGCAGTACTACAACTCCCACCGCCCACACCAGGGCATCGCGAACACTCGGCCGCTACGCCCCTTGCCCACACCGATTGCCAATCCGGACGAGACAGCCCGCCTCGACATACGCCGACACGAACGGCTCGGCGGCATCCTGAATGAGTACCAACATGCGGCGTGAGCAGCATGTTGGTGTTTCCGGCAAGCGCACCGTCGAGCCCGTGGACACCTCGATGCCCGCTAAACTCGTTGAGCCCGCACCCTGCAATCGTGTTGGCTAGGGGCACCGAACTGTCAGTACTGCAGGTGTCCGCTTGGCTGTAGCAGGGAGTTAAACGTGCAGGACATTGTTGTCGACCCCGTTGCCCACAATCGGGCAGCCTGGGACAAATATGTCCAAGAGGGCAACGAGTGGTCGAGGCCGGTGAGTGCTGAGGATGTCGAGCGCGCCCGCATGGGCGACTGGTCGATTGTTCTCATCGGGCGTGAGCCAGTCGACCGCTCCTGGCTGCCGACGGACCTGACCGGCAAGGACGTGTTGTGCCTGGCCTCCGGCGGTGGCCAGCAGGGTCCGATCCTCGCCGCCGCAGGGGCGCGGGTCACCGTATTCGACAACTCACCCCGTCAGCTCGGCCAGGACCAGATGGTGGCGGCGCGCGACGGACTCGAGCTGCGCAGCGTCCTAGGCGACATGCGCGACCTCAGCGCCTTCGGCGACGCAACGTTCGACGTCGTATTCCATCCGGTCTCTAACCTATTCGTACCAGACTTGGCACCGGTGTGGCGTGAGTGCTTCCGCATCCTGCGACCGGGCGGAACTCTGCTCGCGGGCTTCCTCAACCCTGATGTGTACTTGTTCGACCACGAGGCCCTCGACGAGCGCGGCGAGCTGATCGTCGTGCACAAGCTGCCCTACAGCGATGTCACGCAGTACTCCGCCGAGGAACGCGCCACGAAGTTCGGCGCCGATGCCGCTCTTGAATACAGCCACACCCTCACCGACCAGATCGGCGGGCAACTCGCCGCGGGGTTCGTCCTCACCGGCTTCGCAGAAGCACCGCACCAATCCAACGCATCCGCCCAATACATGTCGAACTATTTTGCGACGCTGGCGGTCAAGCCGGGCTGACCCAGCCGTGAGGCCGGCCGAGACGGCCGTGTCTCCGAATGGCCAAGTGGAGCGCTGTGCCAGCCCGACCCCCACTACTGAGTTTCGCCGCGTGATGTCGCTGGAGCGCGTGCCCTGACCTGCAGCGAAAGGCAACCGCAACGCGACATCACGCGAAGATCATCAGTAACTTCGCTGAGCCGGCAAGGACGGCTTGGACGTGACGTTTCCCCTCGGCTCTCTTCCTGTCGTAGAACGTCCGAGAGTTGGGGTCGCACTGGATGCTGGTGAGTGCGGAGGTGTAGAAAACGCGTTGCAGGCGACAGTGGTATCGCTGGGGCCGGTGGAGGTTGCCGCTGACTTTGCCGGAGTCGTGTGGTGCGGGGGCTACCCCGGCGAAGGCCGCGAGCCGATCGGGGGTGGGGAAGGCGTCCAGGCTGCCGCCGATGCCGGCGAGGAACTCGGCGCCGAGGGTCGCTCCGATGCCGGGCATCGACAGGATCACTTCGGCGAGTTCGTGCTCGCGAAACCGGCTCTCGATGAGTTTGTCGGTCTCGGCGATCTTCTCGTTGAGGGCCGTCACCTCCTTCACGAGGGTGTGCACCATCTTCGCGATGGCCTTCTCGCCCGCGACGGCGGTGTGCTGGCGCTCGGCGGCCTCGACCGCCTTCGCCGCGAGACCAGCGGCATTGTAGACCTTGCGGTTGCGAAGCCACGTCGTCAGTCGGCTGGTGCCCGCGCGGCGGATCGCGGCAGGAGTCTGGTATCCGCTCAGCAGCACCAGCGGTCCGACGGTGCCGCCGATGTCGAGCGCTCGTTCCAGGGCCGGGAACATGCTGGTCAGCAGCGAGCAGAGTCGGTTGATGGTGCGGGTGCGGTCGGCGACCAGGTCGACGCGGTGCTCGGTCAGCAACCGCAGCTCGATGGCCGCTTCGTCGCCGGGGCGGATCGGTTGCAGGTCGCGCCGCATTCTTGCCTGGTCGGTGATCACCCGCGCGTCCCGGGTGTCGGTCTTGCCCTGGCCGCGGTAGCTGTCGGTAGCCCTGTTGACCGCGATGCCGAGGATGTAGACGAGCTCTTGGCCGTGGTTGACCAGCAGGGCGATCAGCAAGGCGGGCTCGCCGCCGGTCATGTCCAAAGCCCAGGTGACCGCCTCGCCGTTGGCGAGGTCCAGGACGTCGCCGAGCAGCTGTGGCGGGGACGACCGGCTTCCGTGCAACAGCTGAACCCCTTCGGCACCACCCTGTTCACCACCGCCTCTCCCCCCGGCCGGCACGGACTTCACCGCGGGGCGCGGCCCGCTCACGGCGTACTCCCTGCGCAGCGGACACCGCCTGTGGCGTACTGGGGACCTCGGCAAAGGCCTGTCCCTGGTCCTCGCCGCCAGAGCCGGCCTCGTCCTGCTCGGCATCACTGGCGGCAGCCACCCCGGCCTGTACGGATACGCCCTCTCCGGCGGCAAGCGGGTCTGGAGTCTCCCCTACGAGGGCGACCCCCCGTCCGTGCCCTGGACGGCGGAGAGTTCGGGCAACAGCACCTGGGTCTCCAGCGGCACCGCACTGCTGTGTCTCAAGCAGGCGGATCCATGACGCCGAAGGGGGCTACAACTCCCAGCCCCCTTGCCCGGCGACTGAAGTCAGCGCGTCCAGACCACCGTTGGCGAGGCCCTGTAGGTCACTGTGCGAGAAGGGCCCAGTTCGTGTTGCGGGAGAAGTCTGTCGTCACGCGCACGGTTACTAAGGCGATCATTAGTAGGTAGACAGGTTCGCCTGCGATGATGGTCAACATGCGGGAGAACGACGGTCGGAAACTGGATCACGGGACGCTGGAGGCGTTGCGGATCCGGACCGTGCGGCAGATCGAGGAGGGTGGCATACCCCCCGACGAGGCCGCGCAGACGCTGGGGTTGGCGCGTTCGACTGTGTTCAAGTGGCTGGCTGCCTATCGCGAGGGCGGGGTGGACGCGCTGCGGGCCAAGCCGGTCCCCGGGCGTCCGGCGAAGCTGACCGGCGCCCAGCTGGGGCGGCTGTACCGGCTGATCGTGGGTAAGGATCCTCGCCAACTGCGCTTCGACTTTGACCTGTGGACCCGCGACCGGGTGCGGGAGCTGATCCGGCGGGACTTCGGGGTGACCCTGTCGGCGGTCAGCGTCGGTCGGCTCCTGCGCAAGCTGGGCCTGTCCCCGCAGCGTCCGCTGTGGCGGGCCTGGCAGCAGGACCCCGAGGCCGTGGAGCGCTGGAAGCGCGAGGAGTTCCCCGCCATCAAGGCCGAGGCGAAGAAGGCCGGGGCCGAGGTCTGGTTCGCCGACGAGGCCGGGATCCGCACCGACTACCACACTGGCACCACCTGGGCCCCGGTCGGGCAGACGCCGGTGGTGAAGACCACCGGTAAGCGCGCATCCGTGAACATGATCTCGGCGGTCACCGGCCGGGGCGCGCTGCGCTTCATGGTCGTCGAGGGCGGCGTCAACGCCGCCGTGTTCCTCACCTTCGCCAAGCGCCTGGTCGCCGACGCCGACCGCCCGGTCTTCCTGGTCCTGGACAACCATTCCATCCACAAGTCCAAGAAACTCAAGGCCTTCGCCGAGGAGAGCGGCGGCCGCCTGCGCCTGTTCTACCTCCCCGGATACAGCCCGGAGCTGAACCCGGACGAGTGGGTCTGGAAGTCGATCAAGCACGACAGCATCGGCAGCACCGCCCACGCCAACGCGGAAGACCTGAAAGGCAAGGCGCTGTCCGCGCTACGGCGACTGCAGAAGCTGCCCGCCCGAGTCACGGGCTTCTTCCGCGCACCCGACCTCGCCTACATCGGCTCCTGACACTGCCACTTGAGCGAACCAGGCCAACGGCGCTGTCTACCTACTAACGATCGTCTTAGCACTGAGACACGCTCCTATAGGGCTGCCCCCCGGCGGCGCTTCGGTGGCCCCCGCACATGGCCCACAGCCCGCTGAGGGGCCGTGCTCTTTAGAGGCGGAGCCGGGCAGGCCGACACCCGCTTTAGGAGTTCGATCGCGGCTGTCGGCGACCTGGGCAACCTCAAGGTCTCAGAGGGGGCGCTGTCCGGAAGCTTCGGGGCGGCTTTCGGGGCCTTTCGTGCTTACAGCAGTTGGACGCCGGGACGGCTGGCGTCGATGTAGCAGGACTGCGCGTCCCAGCCGGGCGCGTCGGGTCGGGTGACGAACTGAACGTTGTGCTGGGTGCTGGTCATGCCGGTGGGGGTGACGGTGTGACGGAAGTAGCCGCGGTAGCCCTGGGCGTACTTGACCCAGGGGTTCTTCATCCATCCGGTGACCGTCGCGGGGTCGCCCGGGCCGTCGCCAGTGGAGGTGATCGAGGTGCCGATGAACTGCGAGCCGACGATTGGGCTCGAGGCGTCCGGGATCCTGAGCAGCGCATCCGAAACCAGCGTCCAGTGCAGGTCACCGGCGAGGATCACCGGGCTCACACCGCGGTCGTAGTAGGCCTGGTAGATCCGGTTACGGGTCGGGCTGTTCTGCGCCACGCCACCCAGCTGCTGGCCGACCGCCATGACGTTCCATGTCGTGTCGTAGGAGCCGATCCCGTCGATCAGCCAGGCCTCCTGCTCGTCGCCGATCTTGGAGACCACCGGGTCGTTGTTGCCCTTGCGGTACTGCCGACCGTCCAGGACGTCGAACTGGACGAGGTTGCCGACCGCGAAGCGGCGGTAGACCTTCATGTCGGGACCGACCGGCGGCGCCATCCGGGTCGGGATGTTCTCCCACCAGGCCTTGTAGCCCGCGGCACGCCGCTCAAGCTCGAGCTTGCCGCGGTCCGCGGCCCCGGCGTAGTCGTTGGCGACCTCGTGGTCGTCCCACGTGACCACCCACGGGAAGGCCGCGTGGCTGGCCTGGAGGTTGGCGTCGAGCTTGTACAGCGCGTACCGCAGCCGGTACTCGTCGACCGAGTGGCAAGGGGCGCGGACCTCGGCCGCAACATCAATGCCCCGCGGGGTCGTGACCGGGATCTGGGTCTCGTAGATGTAGTCGCCGAGGTGGAAGACGACGTCGAGGTTCTCCCGCGCCAGATCGCGGTAGGCGGTGTAGTGGCCGTTGATCCAGTTCTGGCACGAGACGTGCGCGAAGTTGAACGACGACACCGTTGCACCGAGCGCCGGCAGCGTACGGGTCCGGCCGACCGGGCTCAGCTCCGAGCCGCAGCGGAACCGGTAGAAGTACCAGCGGTCGGGCCGCAGGCCACGGACGTCGACGTGGACCGAGTGGTTGTTCTCCGGAAGGGCGAAGATCTCACCCTCGGTCACGATGTGCTTGAAGGCCTCGTCATCGGCAACCTGCCAATGCACCGGAACCTTGCGCTGCGGCATCCCGGAGCCGACGGCCAGCGGCTCGGGGGCGAGCCTGGTCCACAGGATCACGGAGTCCGGCAACGGGTCACCCGAGGCGATTCCCAGGGAGAATGGGTAGGACCTGAAACTGCCGACACCCGAGGTGGAGGCAGCAAATGCCGGTGCCGCCTGGCCCAGCACGCCCGCGGCCGCTACCGAGGTCACAGCCGCGCCGGACATGATCAGAAAGCCACGGCGATTAGGGTGATCGGTCCCAGAACCCGACTCAAATCCAGACGCGGACACATGCTTGCGCTCATCACTCATGGGGCGATCTCTCTGCTGTTGTCTGAACAATGGAGCGTGGGGGGCACAAGCACGCTAGAGAGACCACACCACCGGGAGGACCGGCCGGAACGGGCCATCCGATGAACCGTCCGTAAACGTTGTCAACGGCCAAGTGCGTATGGGTTCTGGCCGACTTTGAGCGATCGATGCGAGTCAGAAGGTCACGGTTCGGGCGTTCTCGCCGGTAGCTTCATCCTTGATCGCGAACATGGCCACTGTCGGATTGAGGTCAGGAGCGTAAGCCGGGCCCGGAGGCTGCGTGGGGCGAGTCTCGGTGCAGCGGCGTGGTCGAGAGCGCCGGGTGCCTTCAGCCGAGCGTGTTACGGAGAACTCGTCATGTCCCGTCGCATCACCCTGTCCGTCGTCGGCATCGCCGTCCTGGCCGGAATCGGGGCCTTCGCTCTTGCCTATGCCGGAGACCAGGCACCTGGCCTGGCGCACAGCACCGCCCGTTACACCGCCCCACAGGACGGGCGGGTCGGCTCCTTCGTCTTCTCCACCGAGTTCACGGCATTCTCCGGCGTCAAGAGCCTGAAGGTGCTGGCCTGGCCGGAGAAGTCCGGCCCCGCCGCGGAGCAGCCGACCGTCAAGGAGATGGCCCAGGCAGAATCCGCCCGATGCAGGCCCGCCGGCGCGGACATCGTGCGGTGCATTACTCGGCCGCGGTGACCGCCGACGATGCCGCTTCGTCCCCGCGCGGTGCCTGGCATGTCGCCACTCTCGCCACCGCGGCGGACGGCACCACTGCCTTGGACACCAGGACAGTGGACTTCACCGTCGGCTGACCGGCCGAGCTCCCGGGAGGCAGAACGGCCTCAGGGCTGGCCGTTGGCGCCCTGGGCGGCCTGGGCGATGACGGCGGCCACGACGGCCGGGCGGGACACATAGACGGCGTGACTGCCCGGGGTCTCGGAGACGGTTGCCCCGGCCCGTTCGGACATGGCGCGCTGGGCAGGTGGCGGGATCATGCGGTCGTCCGTGGCGACCAGGTACCAGGCGGGTTTGGTCTGCCAGGCCGGCTCCGAAACGGCCCCTTCGAGGGCCTCGACACCCCAGGGGACCTGCGAGTCGGCCATGAACGCCGCCTGTTGCTCAGGCACGTCGGCGGCGAAGGCGGCCGCGAACCTGGCCCGGTCCAGGAACAGGAACCCGTCTTGGGGCGGCAGGATCGGCGGGACCGGCGCCCCGGGCGGCGGGTCGGCGATCAGGGTGCTGACCGACTCGCCCTTGTCCGGCGCGAACGCGGCGATGTAGGCAAGCGCCGCCACATTGGGGTGGTTGCCGGCCTCGGTGATGACGGCGCCGCCGTAGGAGTGGCCGACCAGCACCGCCGGGCCGTCGAGCGTGTCGAGGACCTGGCGGGTGGCGGCAATGTCACCGGCCAGCGACAGCGTCGGGTTCTGCACGACGGCCAGCTGGTATCCGTCCGCGCTCAGATGGTCGTAGACCCCCTGCCAGCCCGATCCGTCAACGAAGCCGCCGTGCACGAGAACGATGTTCTTGATGGGTGCCATGGTCACTCCTGACCTTGGAGGGACAGCGCCTTGACGTCTGTCCCAGTGTCGTAAGTCAAGCCGTGGCGGGGCAGTCGGACCACGCAGAACAGCACGCAGAAGTACCCGCCCACCCACCTCGCGCGAAAGCCTCCGGCACGGTCAACAGGAGGTTGCTGCCAGGGAGTTGCAGCGGTCACTCGCCTCCCTGTCCCCGATCGACTCAAAGACTCGTGCCGCCCGCAGGTAGGCCGTCTGGCTCTCGTCGGTACGGCCTGCGCCGGCCAGCAGGGCGGCCAGCGTTTCCAGTGCGGCCGCCTGGCGGAAGTCGGACATCTGGAGAGAGTCCAAGCCGTCGATGCCCTCGCGGAGCGTGGAGATCGCCTCCTCCCGGCGGCCGAGGTCCGCGAGGCAACGACCGATGCGCAGCAGAGCAACCGGCCGGCTGTGTGCGGCGATGCTCGGTGTCATCCCAGATTCCGGATCGTCCAGCAGAGCGAGATGTTCGAGACACTGCTCCAACGCCTCGCGGTAGCGTCCTTCGCCGAGCAGACAGTCGGCGATGTTGGCAAGGCACTGAACGTAGCAGTCGATGTCGCCGATGGCCTGGAACAGGTCCGCTGCCCGCAACGACGCGGCGACGGACTCCTTGAACCGGTCGAGCAGGCGCAGCGCCCAGGCGGTGTACGCGTGCGCCCAGGCGATCTGCGCGGTGGCGTCGGAGAGGGCGGCCAACTTCAGCGCCTCGGCGGCGTACCGCAGAACGGCATCCGGGTCGCTGGGCGGTACCCATTGAACCCAGGCCAGATAGTTCAGCTGGGTCGCCCAGGGCAGCGGCGACGTCCGCTCCCAGCGTGAAGATCTCCTGCCAGTACGGACTGTGCGCCCACCGTTCGGAGAACCAGTGCATCGACTCCGCGCAGTCCAGGACGATCGAGTGGCGGTCATCGGCCGCCGCGATACGCATCGCCCCCAGCCAGTTGTCCGCGTTCACCCGCAGCCACACGTCGGCCGCCTCCGCGGAGGGAAGCACGACGAGATCGGCGTCGGGCCGCTCGGGACGGCCATGGCCGGGCTCAAACCACCGCCCGCACAACGTGGCCATCCACAGCAGCCACGACACCGCCCTCTCCAACAGCACCTCCCGCGCGGCTGCGGCCTCCTCCGCATGAAGCCGGTCGCGGGCGAACAGGCGGACCAGGTCGTGGAAGCGATAACGGCCCGCGGCACCGTCGGAAAGGAGGCCGAGATCGACGAGGTCGTCGAGCGCCGCCCACGCGTCCTTGCTCGACACCCCGCCGACGACGGCCGCCAGAGCCGCGTCGAAGTCCTGGCCCGGCACCACAGCGAGCCGCCGGAACATTCGCCGCGCGGCATCGGAGAGGTGTTCGTACGACATCCCGAACGCGTTGGCGATCTTGAGGTCGCCGGCCGTGAACTGCTCCAGCCTGCGCTCCTCATCCGCCAGCCGGGCAGCCAGTTCAGCCGCGCCCCATCCGGGCCGGCTGACCAGCCGGTTCCCGATGATCCGCAGAGCCAGCGGCAGACCACCACACAGCTCAGCAAGGCGAGTGAGCGCCGACTCGCCATCAGATGCGGCGCGTTCACCCAGAATCCCGGTCAACAATGCCCTGGACTCCGGCAACGGCAGCGGCCCCAGGACGAGCCTGCGTACCCCCTCCAGCCCGGCCAGCAACCGCCGGGTGGTGATCAGCACCCGGCCCGTGCCGCCGCCCGGCAGCAGCGGGCGCACCTGCTCCTCCGACCCAGCGTTGTCGAGGACGATCAGTACACACTTGTCCCGCAGCAGGGCCCGATACAGGGAGGCACGGTCCTGGGTGCCGGCCGGGATCTGCTGGTCCGCGGCCCCGAGCGCACGCAGCAGCAGATGTAGCGCGTCATCGGCGGGCAGCGGACGTTGCGACATGCCGAACAGATCGACGAAGAGCACTCCGTCGGGAAAGCTCGGCCGCACCGTATGTGCCGCGCGGACGGCGAACGTGGTCTTGCCCAGGCCCGCATCCGCCGGGCCGCGACGGTGGAACGCTGGCACATCTGCTGGTCGGACACCTCGCTGACCACAGTCGTGACGCCTGACAGGTCACACACCATCCGGCGCACCTGGGCCGGCTCGAAGGTCCGCAGCCATGGATCGGCCTGCTGCAGCCCGTACAGCACCTCCTGGCTCAGTGGCTCGGGAAGGGGCAGGAGGCTGAACTGGTGGGTCACTGATGATCTTTGCGTGATGTCGCGTCGCAGTTGCCCTTCGCTGCAGGTCAGGGCGCGCGCTCCAGCGACATCACGCGACGAAACTCATTAGTTCCGGTGGTAGCTGGCGAGGAGGAAGAGCCAGATCTCGCTGACGGTCGGGAAACAGGCAACCGCGTGCCGCAGCCGCTTGAGCGGGACCTCCCCGGCGACCGCGACGGTCGCCGAGTGCAGCAGCTCGCTGACGCCTGGCCCGACGAAGGTCACCCCGAGCAGGACCTCCCGGTCGAGGTCGACCACCATCCGGGCGTGGCCCCGGTAGCCGTCGGCGTAGAGGTTGGCGCCCTGGGCGGCGTTGAAGTCAAGGTCGACAACCTTGGTGCGGTGGCCGGCCCGGTCCGCTTCCTCGGCGGACAGGCCCACCGCGCCTGCCTCGGGGTCGGTGAAGAAGACCTGTGGCACGGCGTGCTGGTCGGCGGTCGTGGCGTGGTCGCCCCAGGGGACGTCGTCCAGCGGAAGACCGGCGGCACGGGCTCCGATCGCGTCGCCCGCTGTCCGGGCCTGGTACTTGCCCTGGTGGGTGAGGAGAGCGCGGTGGTTGACGTCGCCGAGGGCGTACAGCCAGTCGCCTTCGACGCCGCGGACGAGACAGGTCGTATCCACGTCCAGCCAGGAACCTGGCGTGAGACCGACCGTGTCCAGGCCGAGGTCGTCGGTGTGGGGAGCGCGGCCGGTGGCGAACATGACTTCGTCAACCTCCAACTCGCCGCCGTCGTCGAGGCTGAGGGTGACCGGTCCGGCGGGGTCGGGACGGCGCAGAGCGGTCACCTGCACTCCGATCCGCACGTCCGCCCCCGCCTGGGTCAGGCCCTGCGCAATGAGCTCGCCCGCGAAGGGCTCCATGCGGGACAGCAGGGAGCGACGGACGAGCAGAGTGACCTGGGAGCCGAGGCCCTGCCAGAGGGTGGCCATCTCGGCACCGACCCCGCCGCCGCCGACAATGGCGAGGCGGGCGGGGACAGTGCTGGAGTCGGTGCCGTGCCGGTTCGTCCAGGGGCGAGCCTCTTTGATACCCGGGATGTCGGGCAGCGCCGGGCGGCTGCCGGTGGCAATGGCCACGGCATGCCGGGCGGTGAGGGTGTGGCGTGCGCCGTCCTCCCGGGTGACCGTGACCCGGCGAGGGCCGTCGATCCGGCCGTGGCCGCGGAAGAGGTCGGCTCCGATAGACTTGACCCACTTGGCCTGTCCCGTGTCGTCCCAGTCGGAGACGTAGTGGTTGCGGCGGGCAAAGACCCGGGCGGTGTCCAGCCGGCCGGTGACAGCCTGCCGGGCGCCGTCCACCCGCTGGGAGTCGGCGACAGCGATGACCGGCCGCAGCAGCGCCTTGCTGGGGACACAGGCCCAGTAGGAGCATTCACCGCCGACGAGTTCACGCTCCACGACAGCTACGGCGAGGCCGGCCGCCCGGGCGCGGTCGGCGACGTTCTGCCCGACCGGACCGGCACCCAGCACAACCACGTCATACGTGCCACTTGTGCTGCTTTCCAGTGGTTCGTTCATTTCTCCATCGCATCACGATCAGCGGCCGATCGCTCCACCCTGGGTTGTTTGCTTCACGACAGTCCTCCGTCCGGGCCAGCGGACAAGCCCATCAGCCGGGCCCGGAACTGGATCCGGCGGGTCAGCGTCGGCGCGAGCTCCCCGCAGCGAGGCGCTGACCGCGAAGGACTTGCCGTGGCCGACCTGCCCGTAGATACAGATCATCGCCTTTGCCTCGATCGCGGCCCGGATGTTCTCCATAGCCGTGAGCAGCGCCCGCGTGGAGACGATCTGGGCACCGGGCAGGCGCATGAAGTGGCCCTCCCGCCCTCATCGCACGCGTCTGGATGACAGCTGAGGACGCAGATTCGGTGAGCGGAACCCTGCTCGCGCTCCTCGGTGCGTTCGCAGTCGGCCGGCTTCTCGTGCAAGCTCGCACCTTCGTGGCTTCCGCAAGTGCACCTGAGAGTCTCAGCCTCACCCGCGGACGGACATCCTCCAGATACCAGGCCAGGATCCGGTCCAGGCCGTCCAGCATCGGAGCCCATCTGGGGCGCGGCCCCGACGTGTTCGCCGCTTTTCCGAACCGCACATGCAGCTTCACGCGACGCGCCCGTCGGCGTAGTCGTAGCGGGCGACCACAGCCGCATACCGACACTTGCCGTTCGCCCGCACAGCCCCGGCGGATCCCCTGCGGGCTACGCCGACGCGTGGATGCGGGACTTGACCGGCTGGAAAGCGCTTGAGGACTTACTCCAGGTGCGGCCCGTGGAGCGGGTGGGAGGCGGTGCGTTCGATGGCAAGGAGAGCGGCGTCGTCGGTTGGCACCTCGCCGACGTGGGCGAGTAGGTCATCGTGGATGTGACGCAGCAGGGCATCGGGGCTGGTGGCGGAGAAGGAGGCGACGCGTTCGGCGAGCGGGTAGAAGGCTCCGGTCGGCGAGCGGGCTTCGATGACGCCGTCGGTGTAGAGCAGGAGGACGTCGCCGGTTTCGAAGGGGAACAGGTCGGCGCGGTGGCTGGAGGCGGGCAATGCGGCAGGCAGTGCGCACATGCCCAGCGGGGGTGCGGGGCCGCGCGAGTGCAGGGCCGTCACCTGGTGATCGTGCACCAGCAAGGGCGGGGGATGGCCACAGTTGACCATCTGGGCCTGTGAGTCGTGGTCGGGAATGTCGAGCACGAGGGCGGTGACGAAGTGCTCGCCGGAGTCGTGCTTGGTATCGGCCACATCCTCCACGTTCAGGCAGAAGCTCTCCTCGAGTGCCGCCGTGAGCTCGGGCAGCGTGGCGTACCGGTGAACACCCTCACGGAACGCGCCCAGCAGCACCGAAGCCTCCCCGATGGCGGCCATGCCTTTGCCGCGGACGTCACCGATGATCACCCGGGTGCCGGGACGGGCGGCGCGGGCGATCGCAAACAGGTCGCCGCCGATCTGGGTCTCGTCCTCCGCGGCCAGATACAGCCAGGCCACGCGCAACGGCCCGATCCGGCGGGGTGGAGGCCGCAACAGAACTCGCTGAGCCGTCTCGGCCACCGATCGTGCCCGGCTCAGCTGACGACCGCGCCGCTCCCGCACGTAGCAGATGAAAGCCACCAGAGCGGAGAGCATGGCCAGGGCGGCGATCTGCGAAATGTGGTTGGTCGTGGCCATCCCGCCGTGGAGAACAGCGATGAATACCTGAGCGGCCACAGCCAGAACGCCGATTGCCGCAGTCAGCCATGGGCCGGCAAAGGAGGCGGTGAGTGCGGGCGCGATGACCAGCAACGGCCCCAGATGGACATCGGCCGGAGAGTGGATGTCCACCACAGTGATCACCATGATCAGCGCGAGCGGGATCGCCACCAATCCGCGGCCCGACGGCTGCTCAAGGATGCGGTCCACCGAGGCGCGCCGGACACCCATACACCTCATTGTGTACCTCACCCGAGGCGACGCATGTTCCCAGACTGTCAGCCACGGACGACGTCCCGACGGAGACGTACCTGCCCGACCTGGTAGAGCCCAGCACCAAGCCGAGCAGCCCGCCCTGAGGTGAGACCGGAGAAAACGGCGGATTCTTCGGAGGCACCGGCTGGCTCTATTCACGAGTGGTTCTGGCACACATTCCGCGAAAGATCTTGCTGGCTCTCGCCAGCACGAGGCGCGCGCGTCATGTGAGCTGCACGGACCACGCGTCACCGGGGTCCGCTGAGGCTGGACTCAAGATCGCTCACGGAATGTGTGCCAGAACCGAGTCGTGAAGGCGGTTGTACACGGGTTTGGGAGGCGCCCGGATCCACGGGAGGGTGATGTTCACGAGTTTTGGAGTTTTGAAGGAAGTGGGGGGTTGGCCAGGCCGATATCAGGGTGTTCCCGGTGAAAGGCCCTGGTCATACCACAGATATCGAAGGTCGAGCTGCACGCGGCGATCCGGCGGGACCATCGCGGAAACAGGACTGTGCGGGAGCGTGAGCGTAAGTACAACGTCACCTGGCGGACGGTGCGCAAGGCCCTGGACTCCGCTTGATCGGAGCCACGCAAGAGGCTTCCGCCGCGGCTGTCGACGCTGGATCCGTGCAAGGCGGTGATCGACGGGATTCTGTGGGCTGACCTGGATGCGCCGCGCAAGCAGCGGCACACGGTCACCAAGCGGTGCGGCGTGGCCGCGATCGCCATCGAAGACCTCGACTTCACCACCGAGAAGACCCGGGAGAAACACGGCCGCCGCAAACGGTTCCGGCAGCTGATCTCCGGCATCCCGACCGGCAGGCTCAAGGCCCGGCTCGTCTCCATGGCCGCCGAACACGGCCTTGCGATCGTCGCGGTGGATCCGGCCTACACCTCCCGGTGGGGTGCCCAACACTGGCAGAAACCACTGGCCACCCCCCACCGCACCATGTCCCGTCACGATGCCGCCGGTATCGCGATCGGACGACGCGCCCTCGGACACCCGGTCCGGGATGGGGTATCCCCTGCTCGAACGGAGTTGAGAGCTTGGGGAAGGACGGCACCGCCCCCACACGACCGGAGCGATCGTGCGGGGCATCGGACCGCCCAGGCCGAACCAGGTGACCGGGGGCGTGAGGGAACCCGCCCACCCGCAACGGACCACGCCCCCAGAGACGTGCCGCCGAACGGGACGAGAAAGCGACAACCCAGCGCATCCAACACCGTTCGGGATGCGCCCAGTACACATCGGTGGGTCCAGGACTCACTCATGCACACTGGCTAGGAACGGTTCGATGTTCATGCCATCCGGGCCGACGCGGATCCGCTCGACATGAAGGACATGCAGGGCGGCGGCCGCAGAGGATTCCCGCTCACCACCGCCCCTCGCGAGTGATGGGCCCGACGGCATCCCACCTACGCGGTCCACGGGGAATCCCCACGATCGGGTGCAGGGCCCACACACGTCGAGAACCGCGCTTCAGCAGGCCAGTGAATTCCTTCGGCCCCCACCTCGACGGCCCACGGGCCCGGGTGATCGACAGCTCGCGGCCGGCGAGCGGGCCGCCCAGGAGTCGAACGATCACAGCGGTACCTCCATCCGGCGGGACTCTCCCGCCTCACCCCTTGGTGGGGCTCGGCACACGAAGGACAGCATCGGGTGCCGGCTCTTCCGTCCCGGCTCCGGGCTGCCGGGCTGACGGCGGCGCGGCGCGGCGGGCCCCGGCCGACGCGCAAAGGAATGGGCCTGACACCACCCGCCGGGGGTCGCTCGTTTCTTGGGTTCAGCGGCCTGGGGGCGGGGGCGATCCACTGGGGTGGTGCTGGTGGTGACCACTGGGATGGGATGTGAGGTGCGGCCGATGGGACGGGGTGCGTTCGATGACCAGGAGGGCGGCGTCGTCGGCGGGGTGGCCGCCGATGTGGGCGAGCAGATCGCGGTGGATGTGGTGCAGCAGAGTGTCGGGGCTGCTGGTGGGGAAGGAGGCGACTCGTTCGGCGAGCGGGTAGAAGGCTCCGGACGGCGAGCGGGCTTCGATGACACCGTCGGTGTAGAGGACGAGCATGTCACCGCCTTTGAAGGTGAACGCGTCGATGCGGTCGTCCTCGATCGGTCGTTCGCACACGCCCAGCGGAGGCAGGGGCTGTCGGGCATACAGGACCGTGACCCGCTGATCGTGCACCAGCAGAGGAGGGGGATGTCCGCAATCGATCATCTCGGCGGCCGACAGGTCGTCGGGGATCTCCAGGACGAGGCAGGTGATGAAGTGCTCGCCGGCGTCGTGCTCGGTGTCCGTCACGTCCTCCAGATTCCGGGAGACGCTCTCTCCGAGGGCAGTTACCAGCCCGGGGAGGGTGGCACGCCGGTGAGCGCCCTCACGGAATGCCCCCAGCACCAGCGAGGCCTCACCGATGGCAGCCAGCCCGTGGCCCCGGACATCGCCGATGACCACCCGGGTCGCGGCATGCGCGGCGCGGGCGAACGCAAACAAATCACCCCCGATCTCGGCCTCGTCCTCCGCGGACATATACAGCCATGCCACCTGCAACGGCCCGATCCGGCGTGGCGGAGGCCGCAGCAGAACACGCTGAGCTGCTTCTGCCACAGAGCGCGCCAGACTCAGCGCCCGCTCGCGCCGCTCCAGCACAGACCGCATGAAAACCACCAGAGCGGAGAGCACCGTCAGCGCGATGATCTGCGCCACGCGGTTGGGCGTGGTCAGTCCACCGAGGAAGACAGCGATGAACACCTGGGCCGCCACCGCCAGGACCCCAGCGAGAGCAGTGAGCCATGTCCCGGCGAGGGAAGCGGTCAGAGCGGGCGCGACGACCAGCAGTGGGCCCAGCTGGACATCGCGCCCGGTGTAGATATCCAGCGCGGCAATCGTCACAATCAGCACGAACGGGACCGCCACCAGCCCACCACCGGCTGGATGCTCCAGGAAGCGATCCCACACACGTCGTACACCCATATACCCCTTATGCTCCACCGATAGCGCACCCCCAGCCAGCCGACGGGTCGGGCCTTCTCCCAGCCTTCCTGCGGCGGCCTCATACTGTCCGTCCGCCAGCCCTGCCATGACTTCCGATTACGGAAGTACGGCTCCAGCACGCGCCAGTCGAAGAGACGGGTACGTCCAGCCTTCAAGGCCTGGTCCAAGGGGAGGGGCCGGTCCGAGTCGATCTCGGCGACATGCAGGAGCTCGGCGGGCAGGTAGGCCAGGAAGGGGGTGGCGACGCTCAGCACGCTGTGGAGCAGCGGTTCGGGAAGCCGGCGCCTGATCGGAACCAGGAGCAGGGGGACCGCGCGCCCACCAGAATTCCACCGGCGTAGGACTGGGCGAAGGTAATCGCCGTGCCTGTCCAGGAGAAGGGCCGCTCGTCGGTGGCGACATCTACGGCCACCGCCAGCAGGACTGTACGGCGAACACCCGCCGGCTCAGCCCCCCGCCCGGGGGCAGTAGCTAGCAGAACGCACCGGAGATGGGCGATAAGCACCGTTGATTAGTCCTCGATGAACGTGACCATCTCCTCGAGTGGCGCCCGGCCCGTACGGGCGTAATCCACCGTGACGTCCTCGAACCCGATCGACATGCCGCAGAAGAAGATGAGCTCGTCCGGGGGTGAGAGGACCGCCGCGACGGTCTTGCGATACACCGACCACGCCATCTGCGGGCAACTGTGCAGCCCTTCGGCGCGCAGTAGCAGCATGACGGTCTGCAGATACATGCCGACGTCGGACCATTGGGGCCGCCCCAGGCCGCGGTCGATGTAGCAGAACAGGGCGGCGGGCGCACCGAAACAGTCCCAGTTCGCGGAAGCGGCCCGCTGGCGCGCCTCCCAGTCCTCGCGCCCAATACCGAGTGCGCTGTAGCGCTCATGGCCGAAGGCGGATCGGCGCTCGCGGTACGGGGACTTCAGTGCGGGCGGGTACATCTCATACTCCCGCTCGTCCCAGGGGTCGCATGAGGCCACGCGTTCGCCGGCACGCCTCTTGAGCTCGGCCAGCGGCCGGCCGGTCAGCACGTAGGTGCGCCACGGCTGGAGATTTGACCCGGACGGCGCCCAAGCCGCGGCGGACAGCACACGTTCCAGCACCTCCCTCGGCACAGGTCGGTCGGTGAACCCGCGCACCGCCCGTCGGCTCGCGACCGCCTCATAAACGTCCAAGGTCATCCACCTCCCTCACCTGCTCCACGTGTCTGCTTATGGACAGTCGGGAACCTTAAAATGTGACAAAGTAGCACTCTCAGTACGCGAAGCTGTTCGCCCAGTGCGAAGCTGTGCGAACCGGGCATAGAACCTGTCTGTCCCCGCAACCCACGACTCGACCTGCTCAACCGTCAGCGATTCATCGCACCGTCACAACAACGGGCGAGTCCGGCGCCCAGCGCGGTCGATGCCCTGGCTGCGTGAGGCCGCACAGACCACGCCTGGCCCCTGTATGGAGTACGTGGCATCACTCACGACAGGCTAGGGCTGGGTTCTGTGCGCTCTGCGTGCCGGAGGGGGCGCGAGCGAGTCAGGAGAGCCAGTCGGCGTAGCGGGTGGGGGCGAGGTGAGCGTCCTTGTCGGTGAGGACATCCCCTTTGACGGCGGCGAACATACCGGCGGTGGGGTCGGTGACGACGGTGCGGTTGTCGCCCTTGCGGGAGAGGGTGATCCGGCCCAGCTCGTCCAGGGTGAAGATCTCGGGGCCCGCGATGTTGCGCCTGCCGTTCAGCGGGGCGCCCGCGGCGACCTCCGCCACCGCGCTGGCCACGTCCTTGGACGCGATCGGCTGGATCGGCGTGGCGGGCAGCCGGATGGTGTCGCCGTCGGTGGTCCAGGACAGGACGGCGTCCATGAACTCCATGAATTGCGTGGCCCGGACAATCGAGTAGGGGATCGGCCCGGCCGCGAGGATGTTCTCCTGGAGCGTCTTGGCCCGGTAGTAATCCAGCTCCGGGACCTGGTCCGTGCCGACGATCGAGAGGATGACGAAGTGGCCGACGCCGCCCTTCTGGGCCGCGGCCAGAAGGTTGTCCATCGAGGTCTGGAAGAAGGCCGGGGATGCTTCGTCGAAGGTCGAGGAGTTCGTCAGATTGACGACGACGCCAGCTCCCGCCACCGCCTCGTCCAGTCCCTGGCCGCTGATGACGTCGACTCCGGTGGACTGCGAGTGAGGTACCGCCTCGTGTCCGGCGGCGTTCAGATCCTTGACGACCTGCGCCCCGATCAGCCCGGTACCGCCGATGACTGCGAACTTCATGACATACCTTTCGTTGAGATTACGTACGAAATACGTCATATGAGCCGCTATGGGGGCGCGGCAAGAAACGGCGCCCTAATCGGCTAAGGAACGGGGGTGTACAGACCGTCCGCGAAGGTGACCATCTCGCCGAGGGGCGCCCGGCCTATGCGCGTCACCTACCGTGACGTCTTCGAACCCGCCCTGCTACCACGGCCCTGAACAGCGAAAACACACACACTGCCGCCCGCGAGCTGCCCGGCATTGCACCAGGCCGGACGGTGGCCGGGTCTCTCATCGGCGTCTCCGACGGCACCCCTCTGGCCCGGCGCCCCCCCCAGGCCATCCGTTCGACAGAGGGGACACAGTCATACCGGGCCCGGAGGCCAGCGGCCCCATTGCAGGACCGCGAGCGCACATGCGGGAGCAACGCCGTCCCGGCCGGGGCCAGCGCCACCGAGTGGCGATCGCGATCGAAGAGCCGCACCCCAAGATCCTGTTCGAGCGCCTTGATCTGCTGGGACAACGATGGCCCGGCGATCAGCAGCCGCTCAGCAGCCCGCCCGAAGTTCAGCTCCTCGGCAACTGCCACGAAGTACCACAATTGACGCAACTCCACGCCCCGCATGCTACGGCCGCTGAGAGGCTGCACCTACCACCAGCGAGGACACCGGTCGTGGCAAACACCCCGACGACGGGCGCCCCATGAGAACACGACAGAGCCCCGCCCCCGGCACACCCCACAGCGCCCCGGCCCGGCCCGGCGCCCGAACAACGGAGCCACCCCATGCGCGAGTTCCTGGTCGAGATCACCACCACTATCCCCGAGGGCACCCCCTCAGGAGGAGGTCGACCGCCGCCGCGCCGCCGAGGCCCACCGCGCCCGCGAACTCGCCGCTGCCGGCTACCTGTCCCGGCTGTGGCGCCCGATCGGCGAACTGCGCAGCATCGGCATCTGGCGCGCCGCCGACGAGGACGAACTCCACGGGAAGGTCCTCGACACCCTCCCGCTGCGCCCGTGGATGACACCCACCGTGACCCCGCTCGAATCCCACCCCAATGACCCCGGCCGAACCCACGACGAAGCCTGACCGCGCGCCACCTCCGTCTGCTTCCCTCTCCCCCACCCACCGCTTCGGGGGCTCGACAGGCCGGCCCGATGCATCTCGGCCGCACGGGGCAGCGACCGCACCCGAACAGCACCAGCTCACCGACGCGGCCGCAGGCGTCCCGTCCGCCCTCCGCTGTCGCCCCACCCACCGGCGCCCCCCGCGCGAGCAACCTCGCGGGGGGGGGTGTCTCTATGGGGGCTGGCCGCACGCAACTGCCGGCGATTGTCAGCAGCCGCGTGCGGCAGACTTGGCGAGTTGTCAGCTGGTTCGGGTCACGGGAGCTGTCGGATGCCGAAGGCGTCGTAGACCAGCCATGATCCGCCGGTTGTGGTGACGGTGACGGTGTTGTCGCCGGCCTTGAGCTTGGCGGCGGGCAGGGTCACGTTCACCGTGGACGGCTTGGTGTTATTAGCCGATGTGGCGCCACCGCCGCCGCCGGCCGGGGTCTGGACATTGCTCAGCTCGGCGCCGTTGAGTCCGATCGTGAGCGCGGGCGGGGCAGTGGGGTGGGTGTCCTGCAGCCAGGCGGTGAACGTCAGATCGCTGCTCGGCGCAGTGGCGAGATTGAAGTTCAACGTGAACGTGTGCGACTTGCTCCCGGCCCAGGAGTCGCGAGGCCCGGGCTGGATGTAACTCCAAGCGGTGGCCGGGTTACTCACACCCGTGGTGAAGGTGACGTCATTGGGGAACGTCGACGGATAGGCACTGTATCGATTCGGGGCCAGCGCGAACTCATGGCTGCTGGCATCGGTCTCCCCGGCCATCGTGATCGGCTTGCCGACGGTCGCCGGAATCGTACTGCTCGAGGGGAACTCCCCGTCGACGGACAGCGTGACCATCTCGCGGCCGAACGCGTCCTGAGCCGGGGTGAGGGAGAACGTGACGGTCTTGGACTCCCACGCATTCAGGGTGACGGGCTGCGGCGCGCTCGCCGTCCACCCGGACGGCACGTCCGCCTGCACCGTAACGTCCGTGCCGGCGGCCGTATTGTTGGTGACGTTCACCCGGACAGATGTGGAGTGCCCGGCGACCAGATCCAGGCCCTCGGGAGTAGCTGCGACGGCATCGACCGGGTTGTACCCGACGCGGATCGTGCTGGTGTCCTCGTCAGTGCTCTTTGCGTTCTTGAAGGTGGCCTGCGCGGACAGTGCCGGGTCACCGGGCTTTGCGTCCGCGGGGGCTGTGACCGTCCAGGTGGTCTTCACCGACTGGCCGGGCTCGAGGTTGGTGGCCGTGGCGGGCGAGGTGGCTTCAGCCGTCCAGCCGTTGGGCACGGTGAGGTCGACGGAGGCGTTCGACAGCGCCATGGGGCTGACGTCGTTGGTGTAGGTGGTCGTCACCGTGGCGGTGGAGCCGGGCTTGACGAACGAGCGCGCGTCGACCGTGAGCGAGTGCTCCGCGTTGTAGCCGGGCACGATCCACTTCTGGCTGGTCGTGCCGTCGCAGTCCCGCAGCTCCGCCGGGGTTCCGTTGGCGATGTCCGCGCCGGGGACGGTCAGGCAGCGGCCGGATGCCGGGTTGAGCAGGGAACCGTCGGTCTTGGGCTGCCAGGTCTGCGCGGGGGTGCCGTCACAGTCGGCGAGTCCGGTCTTCTGGTCCGCGGTGGCGGTCAGGCACTTGTCGGCGTTGCGGAGCGTGCCGTCCCCGTGCCTGACCCACTGCTGGTTGTCAGCTTCTTCGCAGTGCCACAGGCCGAGCTTGCCTGGCTCCGCCGGGTTGGTCCGGTGGTTCTCCAGGCATCGCCCGGCCGTGCCCTGCAGGCGCTCGGTCTGCGACAGATCGAACGCGTCAGTGATCGTCGAGACGTCCGGGTCGGCCGTGTGGTTGATGTGGTCCAGGCCGTACATGTCCAGCAGCGTCTTCGTCACGTTGTAGTGGTTGATGCGCTCGCTGTACTCGCCGGCCTTGACCATCGGCCCGACCATGAGCGTCGGGATGCGGTTGACCGGGGTGAAGTTGTCCTCGTCCCAGGTCAGCACGAACAGGCTGTTGTGCGTCTTGGCCCACTGGATGTACGAGTCGAAGGTCTTCTTGACCCAGGCGTCGCCCTGCGCGAGGGACCCGTCATGCATGCTCTGATCGCCGTTGCCCACGACAAAGGAGACGGTGGGCAGCTTTTCGAACCCCTCCGGCGTGGTCGGGAACTGCTCCAGCCGCTTGTCCATCGGGTTCAGGTTCGCCGCGGTACCCGGCGTGGTCTTGAAGCGAAACCACTGCGTGGGCTTGGCCTGGTTGGCGTGGTTCGCGAAGGTGTACCCGTGGGTCACCAGCTGGTTGGCCAGGTTGTCGGTGTCGACGGACGACGGCGCGGGATGCGTGTTGGTCTTCACGATGTCCGAGGCGGACAGCAGCGCATAGTAGTTGGGCAGGCTCGGGTGCTGGAGGCCGTAAGAGTCGGTGAACGACGCACCCTGGGCTTCCAGGGACTTGATGTACGGCACCTGGTCCTGGGGCTTGGTGGACGGGTTCTTGAGGATGTCGTCGTAGCCCTTGTTCTCCATCATCACCATGACCACGTGGTCAGGCTTGGGAACCTCGGGGGAACCCACGACCACCGAAGACGCGGCGACCGAAGACCCGGCGTCCGGAGTCTCCGCGGCCGCGGAAACGGCCCCCGGAAGGGCGATACATGCCAGCAGGGCCGAGGCCATCAGGCCTCGGATGCTTGGGCGCGCTATGCGCATGCTGGTTCTTCCTTGTTAGGGCGACAGCACACGCCGGCATCGCGGCGAAGACCACCGCAAAGGCAAACGGTGATGCTTCCGTTGTGCTGTCGCAGCCATTCATGGCAGCCAGCAGCGTAGGGACGTTCACTCCCACCGTTTTAAACTAAAGGTGAACTTCTCAAATACAGCCGAACAGGTATGGGGCCGAACGCTGCGTACGGACGCAAAGCCTGGAGTCACCCCCAGGCGATCGCGTCAGACGGCGCTCCGGGCCACGGTGACACCCCCAGATCATGCCTTCAACAGGGGGCAACAGTCATGCCGGGCCAGGAGGCCAGGAGCCCCGTTTCAGGGCCACGAAATAGGTAACTGGGCGCGCAACCTCAGGGACGCCAACCGGACCGAAGCGTTCCAATTCAGTTCACTCTACGTCTTCTTGGCCAGGGAATATGCGCCTATAAATTTGGCGAGCCACTGCCACAAACCGCACATCAGGAGTAATCCATGCCCAGTTGGAGTCCGCCCCGGCGCGGCTTCACCGTCTTGTTGTCCGCCGTCGACTGGGCCACCACTTCCGCCGACCCGTGGGCCGGACTCGGGGGCCCCGACCAGGCGGTCGGCGCGGTGCTGGTGGGCACGTCGACGCCCGCCGTCCAGGCCGCGTCCGGCATACCCGCCATCTGGGCTGGGTGACCATGTACGTCAGTGAGAGCCGCGGCAGCACTCCCGCCGCGACCGCGCCGACCGCCCGGGGCCTTTTCCCCGGGCGGTCGGCTGTGACGACGACCGTGCTCGTGCTCGGCACGGTCAGTCTCGTCACCGACATCTCGTCGGAGATGGTCACCGCCATCCTGCCGCTGTACCTGGTCACCGGACTGGGCCTTTCCCCGCTCGGTTTCGGTCTGCTCGACGGGGTCTACAACGGATTCAGCGCGCTCGTCCGGCTGGTCGGCGGGCACCTTGCCGACCGCGGCGGCCGCCACAAAACGGTTGCCGCCCTCGGGTACGGCCTGTCCGCGATCTCCAAGCCGCTGCTGCTGGCCGCGCACACGCTGCCGCTGATCGGCGCGGTGCTGGCGATGGACCGCACCGGCAAGGGTCTGCGCACCGCGCCCCGCGACGCGCTGATCTCACTGTCCTCGCCGCCGGAGACCCGCGGCCGGGCATTCGGCGTGCACCGGGCGATGGACACCACCGGTGCCCTGCTCGGGCCGCTGGTCGCGTTCCTGATACTGCGTCAGGCACCCGAGGGCTACAACGTGGTGTTCACGGTCAGCTTCTGCGTGGCGGCCCTGGGCGTGATCGTGCTGCTGTTGTTCGTGCCCTCGCGCGCCCCGGAGCTGGGCGCCACGCCGGCGTCCGCCGCGGAACGCCCGTCGCTGCGCGCCGCCGTCGCCCTGCTCGGCCGCCGCGAGCTGCGCCGCCTGGTGCTGTGCGCGGTGGTGCTGAGCCTGGCCACGGTCAGCGACTCGTTCGTCTACCTGCTGCTGCAGCGGCAGCTCGGGGTGTCCGACCGCTGGATCGCGCTGCTGCCGCTGGGCACGGCCGTGGCGTTCCTGTTGCTGGCGGTGCCGCTGGGCCGGTGGGCAGACCGGGTAGGCCGCTGGCGGGTATTCATCGGCGGCCACCTCGCGCTGCTCACGGCGTACGGGCTGCTGCTCACACACGTACAGTCCGGGTGGCTGCCGTACGCGGTCCTCGCGTTGCACGGCGCCTTCTACGCCGCCACTGACGGTGTGCTCATGGCCGCCGCGGCCGGTTGCGTACCGGCCGGCCTGCGGTCCAGCGGACTCGCCCTGGTGCAGACCGGCCAGGCCGCGGCACGCTTCGTCGGCTCGATCGCCTTCGGCGCGGCCTGGACGGCGTGGGGCGACCGTTCCGCGCTCAGCGGTGCGGCGCTCGCGCTGGCGCTCTGCCTGGTGTTGTCGATACGGCTGCGCCCGGCGGCCGAACATTCAGCGGCCGAGAGTTCGGCACAGGAAAAGGGAGTGACGGGCAGTGACTGACCAGGAAACGAGGCACCGGATGACCAAGGCGCCCCGAACAGCCCCGGCGGCCCACGCGATGACCAACCGCAACAAGCTGCTGGTGCTCCTCGCCAGCGTCCTGGCCCTCACGAGCGTGGCCGGGGTGGTCGGGTGGTCATACCAGGCGGACCGCAAGAATCAAGTCCAGGCGGGCGGGCCCACGGTCGGCGCCGGCACGGTGTCGCTCGCGCCCGGCAGCCCCCCTCGGATCGTCTTCCGCTCGCTGAAGTATGGGCCGCACCGCGACGAGTTGAGCAGCGTCCCGCCGGACGCGCCCGACGGACCGCGCACCTACTCCGGAGTGAAGTGCATGCGCTTCTACGCGGCCGCTGGCACCGGGATCTGCCTGCAGTCCGAGATGGGTGCGTTCCAGGAAACCTACACTGCGCTCGTCCTGGACCCGAGCCTGAAGGTGACCCGGCGGATACCTCTGGCCGGAATTCCCAGCCGGGCCCGGGTTTCGCCCAGCGGGCACATGGCCGCCTGGACGGTCTTCGTCGGGGGTGACGGTTACGCACAAAAGACCTTCTCCACCCGCACGTCGATCCTCGACACCCGCACGGGCGCCCTCCAGCCCAGCCTGGAGGAATACGCCGTCACCAAGGATGGGAAGCCTTTTCACCCCGTCGACGCCAACTTCTGGGGCGTCACGTTCATCGACGACAAACACTTCTACGCCACGCTCGGCACCGACGGCCAGACGTATCTGATCCACGGCAACGTCACCACCAAGAAGGCCACCACGCTCCGTACCAACCTCGAGTGCCCCTCACTGTCCCCCGACGGAACGAAGATCGCCTTCAAGAAGCGCGTCCCAGGCCTGCCCAAGAACCTCCCCTGGCGGCTGTACGTCCTGGACCTCGAAACGATGCAAGAGCACCCGGTCGCGGAAACCCGCAGCCTCGACGAGCAGGTGGTCTGGTCGGACGACAACAACCTGGTCTACTCGCTCCCCGACTACGACGCCCATCTCTACACCGTCCCGGCCGATGGCTCGGGCGCTCCTCAGGTCCTGGCGCACGACGCCCTGTCGCCGGCCTGGATCGGCTGATCACGGTCACTTGTCGTGGTCAGCGGTTCTACGTCACGTCTGCTCAACCCTGCAAGAAGGCCACTCGGCCGGGGATCTACGGGCGGAGGGTGTATTTGGATTTAGGCTTCCTTGCACATACGGCGGTGACGGAGCGTTATTCTTGTCGCGCCATATCACCGGCGGTGCCATGACGCCGGTGACCTCGGTGTATTCCGCGGTGAGCGAGAGAAAGCCCGATGGGGCGTACGCCCGGTGGTTGTAGGGCGACGATCCCTGTACGTGTCGTTCGAGCACCGATGTCAGTGGCGTCGCCCCGGAGACGTGGGTCTTCACGGACGCTGCTACCTTGAAGCTTCCCCTTGATCGTGGACACCTGGAGACTGGGACGCGAGAGCCCAGAGGAAGCAGTGCCAGGTGGGAAGCAAGTACACGAATCGGTACTCGGACGAGTACAAGCGGGACGCGATCGAGCTCGTCCGTTCGTCGGGACGGACACTGACCGAGGTCGCCCGGGAGCTTGGGATCAGTTCGGAGTCTCTGCGGGGCTGAGTGAAGAAGGCCCGCGCCGCTCAGGACACCGGATCAGTCCCCGCCGGGCGGGGCGAGCCGAGTGCCGCCGACCGGGACGAAGCCGCCGTTCGACTTCACCACGTCGTGGATCGATCCGGGCGCCTGCCCCAGCGCGCGGCCGATCTCGCTGAGCGACTGCCCTCCTTCCATCGACGCCAGACCTCCCGCTTCTGAGCATCCGACATCCCCGGACGTCCGCCACCTGCAACACCCCCGGCGCCTCTTCTACCAGGGATGCTGCACCGACCAGTTGAACTCAGAACGCCTTCTTCGCGAAGGAGAGCGACCGGTGAGCGAGATATGCCGGTTCATCCACGCGGAGAAGGCGAACTACACCATCATGCTGCTATGCAAGGTGATGAAGACCGCCCGCTCCACGTACTACACGTGGGTGGCCGGGGCTGAGGCCCGCGAGGCGAGGCGGCGGGCCGATGAGGCCCTGCCGCACGAGATCACGGTGATCCCCATCGCGTCCCGGCGGAACTACGGCGTCCCGCGCGTCACCGCCGAACTGCACCGGCAGGGCCGAGTGGTCGACGCACCGGCCGCCGCAGTCTGCCCAAGGCCGACACCAAGGCCGCCCCGTCGCCGGACCTGATCGGCCGGGACTTCACCGCCACCCGCCCCGGAACGAAGATCGTCGGGGACATCACTACATCCCCACGGCTGGGGGCTGGCTCTACCTCGCCTCGTGGCTGGACCTGGCCACGCGCGAGATCATCGGGTACCCGATGTCCGACCACCATCGCGCTGAACTCGTCATCGACGCCCTGGACATGGCCCTCGTGCTGGGCCGCCTGGAACCCGGCCGCGAGATCCACAGTGATCGTGGATCGGAATACACCTCCGATCAACTCCGCCACAGAATCGGCAAGTTGGGACACCGGCAGAGTGTGGGCCGAACCGGGAGCCGCTTCGACAACGCCGCCGCGGAAAGCTTCTGGGCCGTACTCAAAGAGGAGATCGGCACCCGCTTCTGGCCCGACCGGGCCACCGCCCGCTCCGAAATCTTCGACTTCATCGAAACCTTCTACAACAGACGCCGCCTGCGCAAGCACATCCACTGGGGCTACCTCACGCCCCACGAGACACGCCTGCGCTACCGGCAAGACCAAGCCCTCGCGGCATAACAGCCACGTGCCCAAGATCACGGGGAAACTTCAGACAGGCGCTCACCCCAGGGGCTGTACTGGTAGGACTTGGTCAGCTCGCCAGCGACCTTCTCGTCCAGGACCTCGCCGACAGACCCGCCTTTGGGGGTCGGACGCCACCCGTCAAACAGGTGACGACACGGAGTGCAGGGCAGACGCAGGCCTGGAACTCACCGCAGCAGCACGCCGAAGGCGACCGTGAGGAATGATTCGAACGCCCGAGCCGAACGGTCCACCCGCGCGGAGATTAGCGCACCCTCCCAGGCGTTGAGCACGAAGCGCGCCAAGGTGGAGGCCTCCAGGGTCCTGGCCACGTCGCCCGCCTCCTGGGCGTCGGTGATGGCGAAGGCGAGAGCGTCGGTCCAGGCCTGCAGGCCGGCGTGCGTTGTCGCACGCACCGCATCGCTGTGATCGGCGACCTCAACGGCGAGATCGCCCACAAGGCAGCCCCGGTTGAATCCGGCTTGGATGTTCTCGTCCCGCAAGAACTCGAAGTGCTCCCGCAACCGGGTCAGCGGCGCGACCGAACGGTCACGCAGCGCCTCCAGCCGCCGAGTGTCGCCGTACCGCTCCAAGGCGACTACGGCCAACGCTTCCTTGCTCTCGAAGTGGTTGTAGAAGGACCCCTTCGGAGCACCTGCGGCATCGGTGATGTCCTTCACGCCCGTCGCGGCGTAACCCCGGGTATGGAACTGCTCGACCGCCGCAGCGATGAGGTTCTCACGCAGACTGGCTCTTGGCATCGCTGGACCTCCTCCCTACAAGATGAGCGATCACTTTACAGCCGCCCATTCGTGTCCATCCCATGCGGCTCCACCACCCGCATCCCTCATGACTCTGGCGCTTCCATCAAGGCGGGCGGTCGCATTCAATATTACCACTACGGCTATCCATGCAGGCCCCCTGTGACCGGATTCCACCAGTACAGCTGCGGGGTTGGCGGACCGTGGGCGCACTCGTTCGCCGCATCCCTTGCGATTTTCAAGACGACCGGTCATTATGGTGGTCGAGCGCAACCCGCCACCAAGGGCGATGGCGCACCAGCAGGAGGACGTCGTCATGACTGATCTCACGGCCCAAATCATCAAGGCGCACGGTGGCCTGGACCGCTACAACGAGTACGAGACGGCCACCGTCGACTTCCACTCCGGAGGTGCGTTGTGGGGGCTCAAGGGCCAGGAAGCGATTTTCGACCGTGCCGCCGTCCAGGTCGACCTGCGCCGGCAGCACGCGAGCCACTACCCCTTCCGCGAACCCGGCCTGCGGACCTCGTTCAGCGCCGGGCGGGTGGCCATCGAGACCGACGAGGGCGAGGTGCGGTCCGAGCGCCTGTCGCCGCGTGACGCTTTCGCCGGTCACACCCTCAACACCCCGTGGGACGACCTGCATGTCGCCTACTTCGCCGGCTACGCGATGTGGACGTACCTGACGTCCCCCTTCACCTTCGCGTCCCCCAGTTTCCGCACCGAGGAGCTGTCCCCCGTCATCGAGAACGGCGAGGAGTGGAGCCGCCTCAAGGTCACCTTCCCCGACGATGTCGCCACACACAGCCAGGAGCAGCTCTTCTACTTCGGCAGCGACGGACTACTGCGCAGGCACGACTACACCGCAGAGGTCATCAACGCCGGGCCGGCCGCGCACTACGCCTCCCACTACGCGGAATTCGGCGGGATCATGGTTCCCACCAAGCGGCGCGTCTACCCCCTCAGGGAGGACGGCGTGGTGGTGCGTGACATCGAGCTGGTCACCATCGACGTCGAGAACGTCACGTTCGCCTGACCTCGGCAACTCATCCGACAGCGCGGCCGTGGGCACAAGGCCCGCGTCCGAAGCAGAAGACAGCCCCGAACCGCTCATCCCCCGCCCCTTGCGAAGGGTCGGGGGATGAGTCGTACGTAAGAGCCGAACAGCAGTAGCGCGGGCCTGCCGCCCCTACCGCGCCGGCAGGCGGGCCACCATGTCCATGCGTCATCGTCATGCCTTGGACCATCTCTAGCCGGACGATGGGGCCATCTCGGAGCGACGGCCTGCGGAAGCTACCGACGTAAGAAGTGAGTGATGGAGACATATTTCGGGAAGTTGCGGGCGTCGACGTGATCTGGTCAGCCCTTGGCCGCTACGGCATCGAACCGGCGCCCGGAGGGCTGGCCTTCGTGCAGGAGCTGAGAACACGATTGCCGCGGGCAAGCCGCGTAAGGAGGACCTCCTCGCCGACCCCTCCACGGCCCAGAACTGGCTGAACGGCGCGCTGTCCGACTGGGCGGGCACGCCTGGGGCGGCTCACCTGAGCGTCGAGCTGGAGCCCGGGGATCTGGAGCGGCTGCGTGATTTCCGGGACGACCTGCGGCGCGGGATCGCGACGCCGGACGGTGACTCGGCCGACCCCGCCGGCATCGCTTCCGCCGCGCTCCCCGCGGTCTCCCTGAGCATGCGCTGGGACACACAAGGGCGTGTCCAGCCCCTCCCCCGCGGATCCAGCTGGCGGCTGGTGGCCTCCCTGGCAGCCATCGAGGTGTTCAAGGCGCAGCAGGAGGGCTCCTGGAACCGGCTCAAGACCTGCCGCAACCCGCGCTGTGCGGTGGCGTTCTACGACCGCTCCCGAAACAACAGCTGGGTGTGGCACGACGTGAAGGTATGCGGCAACGCCGCCAATCTGCGCGCCTATCGCGCACGCCGTCGGTCCGCTCACACAGGCTGAAACGCCCTGCGTGATGCAAGGCGGCGTCTCGACGCCGGCTCGCGCAACGACGTACGCCCGCCCGGAGACCGCGTGGTGCGGCCCCGGACGGGCGCTGTCATGAAGGCCGTGAACAAGCGCGGCGGTTCGTATCGCGGCTCGTCTGTCAGCCGCGGAGGAAGGCGTTGACGTCGGCGGCGAATTCCTTGTGGTGCCGGAACAGGAATCCGTGGGCGGCATCCGGGTAGATCTTGAGCTGCGCGTTTGGCAGCAGGCCGGCCAGGAGGTGCGAGTAGCGGGGCGGGATCATCGGGTCGCTGTCGCCGTTGGCGACGAACACCGGCTGCGTGATGCCCTGCAGCCGCTCGAGCTTGGCGTGGTCGGGGATGCCCCACCGGGTCACCGCGTCGTACTGGGCCAGGCGGGTCTGCCAAGTCGTGGGCTCGTCCGGTCCCTCGGTGCGCAGGCCGAAGATACGGCCGGCGGCTGCCTGTCCCGCCGCGAGCCCTTCGGGGCTGCTGCCGAAGAAGACCCGCACATAGCCTTCCGGCGACGGCTCCCGGCCGCCGACCGCCTCGATGACGTCTGGACGCCAGCCGTGAATTCCCGAAGCGCCCTGCGGCGCCGAGGAGGCCAGCACGACCCGGTTGACCAAGTCCGGGCGGTGCAGGGCGATGTCCTGGGCGACAAAGCTGCCGAGGGAGAAGCCGAGCAGGTCCACCTTGTCCAGACCCAGCGCGTCGATGAACTCGATGGCGTCGTCGGCCATGGCGGCGACCGTGTTCGGGGTGCGCCCGGTACTGGCACCGACACCCGTGTTGTCGAACGTGATCACACGGCGTTCCTCCGCCAACGCGTCGATCAGTGCCGGGTCCCAGTTGTCCAGATTGCCGCGGAAGTGCTGCAGCAATACCAGGGGCAGCGCCTCGCCATCCGATCCGACGCTGCGGTAGGCGTATTCGATGCCATTGGCAGCACTCACCGTCTGCGTCCGCACTGCTGAGTACGTTGTCATTTCAGCCTCCGTAGGTTGTGGCCAGGAGCCGTCAGCGATCGGTGCTGCGGGCAGCCTGCTCGATAAGGCGGGTGACCACGCCGGGCTGCGAGGCCGTCACCGCGTGCGAGGCCTTGACCTCGACGGTGTGCGCGTGGGCGCGCTCGGCCATGAAACGCTGCGCTTCCGGCGTGATCGCCTTGTCCTCGGTGGTGATCAGGTCCCAGGAAGGGATCGTGGTCCAGGCGGCCTCGCTGGGCTCGTCATCGAAGACCGAGGCCGCCACCGGGCGCTGCGCCGCGGCTGCCAGGTCGGTGAGAGACGTCGGCACATCGGCGGCGAACACGTCGTGGAACTTGTCCGGCTTGATGTACAGATCGATACCGGTGCCGCCGCCGGGGAGCGCGAACGGAACGGGATTGAGGGCGGAGCCCAGGTCGGCTCCCGGGAACCTGCTGTTCAGCTCCGTCACGCTCTCGCCCTTCTCGAGAGCGAAGGCCGCGATGTAGACGAGGGCCCTGACTTGCGGGTTGCCCGCGGCTGCCTCGCTGATCACGGAGCCGCCGTAGGAGTGACCGGCGAGCACAATCGGCCCGTCGATGCTGTCGAGGAGGCTACGGAGGGCGTCCGCGTCGTTCGCCAGCCCGCGCAGGGGGTTGGCCGCGGCGACCACCGGATAGCCGTCGCGCTGCAGGCGCTCGATCACGCCGTTCCAGGTGGAGCCGTCCACGAAGGCGCCATGCACCAGCACGACGGTGGGCTTCTGCTTCGGCTTCTGCTCCTCGGCCTTGGCAGCTCCGGCCGGCGCCGTGAGCGTCAGCGTGAGCGCCGCGGCTCCCGCGACCGCGCCCAGGGCGACGGCCGACGTGCGGGGATGACGCAGAACCGTCTTCTTGACCATGGCGATTCTCCTTAAAGAATGCCGGGTCCGGTGTTCAACCGGGCCGCGAAGTGGTTGCGGGTCACTGGTGACCCGGAGCTGATACTCAATATGACCGGTCGTCTTAGATTTGTCAAACTGCACTCCTCGAGGCCGCCGGCGCCAACGGGCCGTCGACGACGAACACCGCGGAAGGCCTTGTCCCCGCCTACGCTCACGGAGCGGAGAAGACGGTGAAGGTGACGGACGCCCTGCCGCTGACCCACTACGACAGCCGGGGACTCACGGCCTTCTACGTCGCTTTCGGCGTCACGCTCTCCGGTTTCTCCCTGGCCCAGAACCTGATGGGGCTCTCGGTGCTCCTGCGCATGCGCCACCGGTTCACCGTGATGACGGCCTTCGCGGCCGTCGCCGGCACTGTTGCCGCGACGCTGTCCGGGCCGGTGCTAGCGGTGGTTTGTTAAGCCGGGGAGTAGAGGTCAAGCGGGTGGCCTGCGCCAACGGCGTTGATCAGGGCTTGGAGTTCGGGTGGTGGGGGTGCATTCGTCCAGGCTCGCCAGCATCGTTGGAGGCTGGTCCAGGGGTCGAGCCAGGCCCGGACGGCGCGTATTGCCTTGGGCCAGCTGACCGTGTGGGGCTGGTGGGGTCTGGTTGGTCCCCCTCTCGGGCCGGCCCGGCTCTTCGGGCGGCTTTGGTGGTGCTGTGCCGGGCGAAACCTCGGGCGGTGGACTGAACCAGGCGTCCCAACAGAACGAGAACGCGCAGGTGACCAGCGTCTGGTGGCGACGGATGGCGGTGTCGGAGCGGACCTGGAAGTCGGCCCACCCGAGTTCGTCCTTGACCTGCTTGTAGTTCTGCTCGATCCAGTGCCTGATGCCGTAGATCCGGACGACTTCGTGCAGGTCAGCGGCGGGTTCGGGACTGTCGGCCTCCCGGAGACCGCCGGGGCGGGGCAGATCGGTAGCCAGGTACCAGGTGGCCTGCGCGGGCAGGGTGGCCGGGTCTGCGGTCGCCACGACCAGGCGGACGTTTCCGTCGGGTCCCCACCAGCCGAGTTGGGCGTCGGCGGCCCACCACGTCTCGGTGCGCCCGTCGCGGAAAGTCCGCTCTACCGGGGTCCAGTCGCCGGGATGCTCGGGGTCCGTCCCGGTCAGGGCGCGGGCGGCGTCGACGGGGGTGTAGGCGTCCTTGCCGTAGGCCCAGGTACCGTGGCTCGGTTTGAGAGCCATCACGAACGGCAGCCCCGCCTGGCCGAGTTGTCTGCGGAAACCGTCCTGGTCGCCGTAGGCGCAGTCGGCGGCCACGGCTCGGAAGGCCACCCCGGTAGCGTTCGCGGTGCGGGCGAGTTCTGCGGCGATCTGCAGTTTCGTTCGGAAGTCGGGATCGCTCCTGCCCTTGGGGAAGTGATGGGCGGGGCTGTAGGGCACAGCGTGCAGCGGGTAGTAGAGGTTCTCATCAGCCCAGCAGGTGGTCACGGTGACGATGCCGTTGTCGGTCTTGCCCAGCCGGCCCAGCCACTGCCGGCCGATGTGCGCCGTCGCCTTGCCGTCCTTGCGGTCGCCCGAGTCGTCGATCACCAGCACCCCGCCCGGGTGCGGCGCGGTCGCGGGGTCGGCCAGCAGCAGTTCGACCCGGCGGGCGTTGACCCGCTCGTGGTCCCACGTCGACTCGGACAAGAAGAACTGCAGCCGCTGCACCGAGGGGTGCTGGGCCCCGACGACGGGTTCGGTGCCAGCCAGGCAGGTCAGCGTCCTGTTGCGGTCCCGCGGCAGCAGCAGTCCCGTCAGGTACTCGCGGAACCCACGGCACTGTACCAGTGTGGAGAACAGGCCATCGAAGCGTGCGGCGTAAGCTTCCAGCGGGCCCGGTGCGGGCGGACACGGCAGACGACGGGTCATCACAAGCCCCCAGGCGGCGAGGCGACGTTCCTCTGCTACCGGCCCACTACGGCCCTGACCCGCCGTCAACAAACCACCGCTAAGTGGTTGGCTCCGGAAGTCCTTCGGGGGTTGACGTGGCGGTTGGTTTCGTGGCCGAGGTGCGCAGGTGTGCCGACCGCTGGTGGGACGCGATCATTACGATCTTTGAGCAGCCTCACGGCCCTCACCCAGCCCCTCTCCATCATCACCAACCAACGATGACCGCAACACCGTTGCGTTTGAGTCTTGAGTCGCAGATCAAGCCCTGGTGAATGACGCAACGGGACGTCCTGATAGATCAGCTTGTGTCGAGCAAGAAGATCATCGGGAGTCCCGTTGCAGGAGAAGTCTGTCATCATGCGCACGGTCGAGGCGGCCGGGGGTGTGTACGCACCCGGCCACTTGGGTGAGTTGACCCAGGTCGTGGACTTCGTACTGGTGGACGCGGTGATCGAGGAGACCGGGTCACGTGAGAAGCGGCTGCGGCTGCTGCCGTCCCGGGTCGTGGTCTTCTTTGTCCTCGCGCTGGCCCTGTTCGAGGACTGCTCCTATCGAGGCGTGTGGGGCAAGTTGACGGCGGGGCTGGAGGGACTGCCGCTGATACGTCCGGCGGTCTCCTCGCTGTCCAGGGCCCGACGGCGGGTCGGGGCAGCACCGCTGCGGCGGCTGTTCGAGATCCTCGCCGGGCCCGTCGCCAACCTCGGGCAGCCCGGTTCGTTCTACCGAGGGCTTCGGACCGTGGCCGTGGACGGCACTTTGCTGCACGTGCCCGACGAGGAGGCGCTCACCTGGCGCTATCCCAAGCGAGTGGGCGAGAGCGTGGAGTTCGGCTACCCGCTGCTGCGACTCGTGGTCCTGGTCGAGTGTGGCACCCGTGCCGTGATCGCCGCCGCATTCGGCCCCGAGACCGACGGCGAACTCCCCTACGCTGGCCGCCTGTTGGGCGCCCTGGACCGCACGATGCTCCTGCTGGCCGACGCCGGCTTCGACGCGAACACCTTCGCCCGCGACGTCCAGGCCACCGGCGCCCAGTTTCTGGTGCGCTCCTCCGCCCGCCGGATACCCACGCCCTTCCGGCACCTGGGTGACGGCTCCTACCTGGCCCGGATCGGCTACGGCGTCCTGCCTGTCCTGCTGACCGTCCGCGTCATCGAGGCGTCCGTCACCGCAACCCTGGCCGACGGCACCG
>NZ_JBHVFU010000076.1:0-36725 GCF_042801455.1 Streptomyces sp. NPDC057565
CCTACAAGCTCGCCCCCGAATGCCTACCGCCTCAAGCTTCGCCCACCGACAGCCGCCCTTGACTTGGCGGCTGCGACGCTAACTTCGTGGCATTGGCGGTTGAAGAGGTTGCGCTGGGCGGCCGCGTGCCAGTCGCCGTGCTCGCGTCGTCGCCGGTAGTGGGCGTTGGCTCCGGCGGACGCTCGGAGTGAGGCGAAGGTCCAGAGGCAGCCGTCGTGGTTGAGTCGGTCGTTCTTCACCCAACGGCGCGTGATGACCGACTTCTTGCCAGAGGCCCTGGTGATGGCTCAGGCGGCCTTTGCCGTGTGGCTGATGCCTGCGCCGCTCGCCCCGGAGAACCGGGTTGGGCCTTGCCCGAGTACGGGGCGCGCCCCCGATGACACAACTTCAGAGACGTTGAGGCGTCGTGCCCCGTGCGTGCCCGATCAGACAGTGCGTGGCGGGGGGCAACGTCCACGATCCAGCAGTCGTCAAGCCGGAAATCGCGGGATGTCGCGAGCACCCGGATGACCCGTTTGACCAGTCCAAGTGCGGCGCGCAGCCGCTTGTTGTAGCCGGACTGCTGCGGCAAGTAGGGGGCACAGACCCGTCAGGTGCTTGCGGGCGTAGCGCAGCCAGTGTGCCTCGGAGGTGAAACCGAGCATCGCCTGGGCGACAGCGACGCAGACCAGCTCGGGGTCGGTCAGCACGGGCGGTCTGCCCATCCATCGTCGCCCTCCCCGCTCGTCGTCGATCCTCACGTAGAGTGCGGTGATGAGGGTCTCCAAGTCGGGTGTCACGAAAGGAACTTGGGGGACTTCGTCTCGTCCCCACGTTTGAACTCCGGTCCATCACTCGAACGAGTTCGTCCACACGCCGACTGAACGGAGTCCCACCGTCATGCCAGACACCACCTCGGCCGACCTCAGCCCCCGCGATGTCCTGGCCCGCTTCCACCGCGCGATGCTCGACAAGTCCGCGGACGATCTGGCTGATCTGTACACGGCTGACGCCCTGCACGAGTTCCCGTTTCTCGGCTTCCCTGGCATGCCTGAGCGCTACCAGGGACGGGAAGAAGTCCGTGCAGGCTATCGAGCGGCCTGGGGCACGAGCCCAGCGCAGCCACAGAGGATCCACGACGTCCTCGTCCACGAAAGCATCGACCCCGAAGTGATCACTGTCGAGCAGGTCGTCGCTGGAACCGTGACCACAACCGGCCAGGCGTTCAGCTTCCCCGGCCTCCTGGTGCTCCGCGTCCGGAACGGCCTGATCGTGCATGTCCGGGACTACATGGACGGCCTCCGCATCGCCCACACGATGGACCGACTGGCCGCCGTGGTTGCCAGCCTCGGTGCCGGCCAGATGGAAGCGACGCAGCCCTGATCCTGCTCAGAGGACGTTCTGGGCCGGTATGCCCGCTTCGGATGCGGGCTTGAGTTGGCCACGGCTCGGAAGATCACGCGGTCCCTCGGCAGCTTCTACAGTGTCCCGAGACGAAGGGGCCGGGGGCACGGCGATCAGAAGGGTTGTGAGCTGCTGTCGGTTTGCTGCACTGAAGTAAGTTGTGGTGAGCGGGAGTGAGTCCTGGCGGTGTATTCGCGGGGGTGGGAACGGGGGTTCTGGGACCGAATGGGTGACCTTGGCGGCTGCTGCTCGTTGGACTGGACAGCGGGTGTCTGGCCTTTGAGGGCGGGGGTGGTGTGGTGGGTGGTGTGAGGAAGTTGGCCGTGCCCTTCGTGGTGCCCGGGCCTTGCGGGGTGGCGGTCCGGGACCGTCTCAAGCACCTCACGCCCCACGACGAGGAAGTCCTGCGCGCGGTCGGTGAGCATCAGGGTGCGTTGGCTTCCCGTGATCTCAAGTCGCGCTGTGCGGATGGTCTGGAGCACAGCGCTCAGACGTGGGCGGCGCGTAAGCGGGACCTGACGAAGGAGTCATCGTCGCGGATCGCGGGTGCGATCACCAAGGCCACCCACGATCAGTGGGCGCTCGCGCGCCGCTGCCAGGCAGCACACATCCAGACACTGGAAACCGGGATCAGAACGCTGCGGCACCGCCTGTCCCTCCCGATCGGGGAGAAGGGCACCAAGCGGGCGGCGGGTGGCTACCGCTCCAAGGGCGAGTGGTTCCGCAAGTCCCGACGCCTGGCGGCACTGGAGGCGCGGCATGCGGCCGTTGTCGCCGAGTGGCAGGCCGGGCGGGTGCGGGTGGTGCGGGGCGGCAGACGTCTGCTCAACATCCGCCACCACCTCGCCCAGGCCGGGCTCACCGAGGACCAGTGGCGGGAACGGTGGGAGGCGGGGCGCTGGTTCATCGCGGCGGACGGTGAGTCGGGGAAGCGGTTCGGGAACGAGACGATCCGCGTCACCCCGGACGGCGAGGTCAGCATCAGGCTGCCGGCCCCGCTCGCGCACCTGGCCAACGCCGGGCACGGCCGGTACGTCCTCGCCTCCCGGATCGGCTTCGCGCACCGGGGTGTGGAGTGGGCCGACCGCATCGAAGCGAACCGGGCCGTCGCCTACCGCATCCACCTCGATACGGAGCGTGGCCGCTGGTACCTCACGGCCTCGTGGCAGCGCCCCGTCGTGAAGACCATCCCGTTGGAGGCCGCCCGCGTCCGGGGCATGATCGGTGTCGACACCAACGCCGATCACTTCGCCGCCTACCGGCTGGACCGGCACGGCAATCCCGTCGGTGACCCGCGCCGCTTCGGCTTCGACCTGTCCGGTTCGGCCGGTCACCGCGACGCGCAGCTCCGCCACGCGCTGACCCGGCTGATCCACTGGGCGGTGCGTGTCGGTGTCGCCGCGATTGGCATCGAAGACCTCGACTTCGCCACGGAGAAGACCCGGGAGATGCACGGCCGCAGGAAGCGGTTCCGGCAGCTCATCTCCGGCATACCGACCGGGAAACTGAAGGCTCGGCTGGTGTCGATGGCAGCCGAACAGGGCCTGGGCATTGTCGCGGTCGACCCGGCCTACACCTCCCGGTGGGGTGCCCAGCACTGGCAGAAGCCGCTGGCCACCTCCCACCGAAAGATGTCCCGTCACGATGCCGCCGGTGTCGCGATCGGACGACGCGCCCTCGGGCACCCGGTCCGGCGTCGGACGGCACCGCCCCCGCACGACCGGAGCGATCGTGCGGGGCATCGGACCGTCCAGGCCGGACCAGGCACCCGGGGGCGTGAGGGAACCCGCCCACCCACCACGGACCGGCCCCCGAGAGGGCCGTCACCGAGCGGGACGCGAACGCGGGAACCCAGCGCATCCCACACCGTTCGGGATGCGCCCAGTACGCAACAGTGGGTCCAGGACTCACTCATGCACACTGGCTAGGAACGGTTGACGCACCGACGTGGCACAGAACGAGCGGTTGGCTGACCTGAAGCCCGTTCGCCGGCGTCAGGCCGCCGCTCTGGCGCTATGGCGGTGGCGTGCGCCGGTACTCGCGTTCGAAATGGATGCGGACTGGGGCGTCGACCCGCATGTGCTGGAGTCGCTGTTCCGACTGGCAACGGAACCTCCTGGGGAACAGTCGAACCACGCCTACGGCCAGGCATTCGCCGAGCTGTGCACGGCTCCGATCTTCGAGTCCGAAGTCGACCCGGACACGGTCCAGCTCTTCCAATTGGAAATCTTCGGGGGCTTGTGGGCCTTCGGCGAGCTGCTCGACAAGCCAGGCCTGGACGAGGTCGAACGAGTAGTCGAGTTGTCGTCCGGCCTGGCGGGCTACCTGGACAGTCTCGTTGAGGGCTCGTTCTACTCCCATCCCTCGGAGGAAGCGCACCACCAGTACCTCGCGAACCTGGCGGACCGGACGAGCGGCGAGGGCTACTTCGCCTCACGCAACTTCGTTGTCGAGTCCGCCTGCCACGGCGCCCTCCGGACCTTTTCCGATTCCGATGGGCTGCTCGACTCGTTCGCGGGACGCGAGTTACTCGCGCTTTGCGAGGACTTCGGCGAAGAGCTCGTCGCAACGCTGCGGTGGCTCCGCGCGCCGGGCCATTAGCGATCACGCCCCGAGCCCGGTGGCGGGCCGCCGCGGTGGGCCGGCGACTCGGCGGAGGGCAGCTACGGACGGCGCTGGGCGAACAAGCCGGGTTCGGTCTCGGCGAGGACGCCGGGACCGACCAGGCGCTTGAGCTTGTGCCGGGTGCTCTCGACGTTCTTCGGCGTGACGGCGAGATCGAGGCGCTCGCACAGGTCGCGGGCGCGCATCGGTCCGACGGCGTCGGCGAATGCGTCGAGGATCTGTTGGTAGGCCGGGTGAGCCGGCAGGACCGGCGGCGGATCGGTCGGTTCCGGATCGGTCGGCGGCAGGGCAAGGAGTCTTGCGGGTCACTGCCAAGTTCCCCATCTCCTCGTCGAGTTCACACAGACGTGCGGCGAGTGCGTCGATCTGCGCGCGGAGCTCTTCCGCGGCGGTGCCGATCTCCCGCTCGCGTGCGTCGATCCGCTCCAGGAGCGGGGTGATCTGGGCGTCCACACGCTCACCCGCGCCAGGTCGGCGTGGTCTGGCCGGTGAGCCGGCGCGCTATCACGTCGATCAAGGCCCAGCGCACCCTGGAGTCCGAGGACTTCGGCCTGCTCTCGTAGTCACGCACGAGCCGCCGGAACAGCATGAGGATGCCGAGCGTCTGCTCCACGATCCAGCGCTTGGCCTGCGGAACGAAGCCGGTGCCCTGGTCGGCGGGATTGCGTTCGACGATCTCGACGTCGGTACCACCGTGGTGCCGTGCTCGACGACGGTCTTCTTGAAGCCCTGGTCAACCAGCGCCTTCTTGACGGTGCCGATGGGGGCGACCTGGCCCGTCCGATTGAGAAGCCATGGCGTCCGGGGCGTTGCGGTCGTCCATGAGCCCTTCCGGTCGGCTCGTCCCTGGCGGGGACGCCTCACACCTCGTCCGTTCGCTCGGCCACGTTGCCGTCGTGTTCCTCCCGCAACCACCGGGAGTGGTGTCGCTGCGCCCAGGACCGGCTGACGTACCCGGTACGCATGCCGAGTCTCGCCTCCGGGTCCTCGAACGCCTTGCGCATGTGCCCGAGGACGGCGAAGGTGATCGCCCAGGCCAGCAGGTCGTGGATGAAGATCGCACTGGTGCGGGAGATGAAGGGCAGCAGCCCCATGAACCACATGAGCAAGCCGGTGAACATCATCACCAGGACGGCGCCGGCGATCCAGCCCGCATAGAGTTTCTGCCCCGCGTTGAACTTTCCGGCCGGGCGCGCCTCGGGCGAGGTCAGGCGCCGGCGGGCGGCCCGCAGCCACTGCCGGTCGTACACCGCGAACCGGTTCAACCTGCGCAGGTCCGCACGGAATTCGGCCGAGAGGAGTCCCAGCAGGAAGGGCAGCGGCAGTGAGATGCCCGACCACTCGTGCACGGTGACCATGACATGCCGCCGGCCGACGAGCTGGGCGAGCGGCCCGAGGTACAGGCAGGCGGCGGAGACCAGGCACACGAGCATCAGGTAGCCGGTGTACCGGTGGACCATGCGCTCGGCGGTGCCGAAGCGGCGGACCCGTTCCGTGGGATCAGGCCGCTTCGCCGTGCCGGTCGGCGTTGTCGAGCCAGCCGTCGATTGCATATCCGCGCTCCTCCCAGAAACCGGGAACGACCTTGTCGGTGACCGAGATACCGGACAGCCACTTGGCCGACTTGTAGAAGTACATGGGTGCCACGTAGAGGCGGACCGGTCCGCCGTGCTCGTGGGTGATGGGTTTGTCCTGCATGTTCAGTGCCACGAGGATGTCCGAGCGGCGGGCCTGTTCCAGGGTGAGGCTCTCGGTGTAGGCGCCGTCGAAGCAGGTGAAGCGGACGGCCGCGCCGGGGGAGCGCACTCCGGAGGCGTCGAGGATGTCCGCCAGTTTCACCCCGTCGAAGGGTGTCTTGTTCACGCGCCATCCGTCCGTGCACACCACGTCGTGGACGACCCGGGTCTGCGGCATCGCGCGCAGGTCGGCCAGTGTGTAGGTTTTCGGCTTGGTCACCAGCCCGCCGACGGTGAGTGCGTAGTTCGTCTCGTCCTTGCGCGGCACCGAGCCGACGATGCTGTAGTAGCGGAAGCCGCCCGGGTTGGGCAGCAGACCGGTCAGTCCGGTCGCGTCGACCTGGGAGGCGGCGCCGAGGAGCCCCTCCCAGCCACGCTGGAGGTAGGGCGCCGCGGCGAGCCCTGCGGCGCCGGCGCCGAGCATGCCCAGCACCGCCCGTCGTCCCACCGGTGCGCCCTCGGCCCTCGGCTTCGGCTGTCCTGCCATGGTCAGTGTGCTCCTTCGCAGTGATCACGACCCCGGAGGTGTGCGGTCGTGCGGGAGACGTCGGCACCGGCCGGGCGGATGCACACGTGTGTACGCTGTCGAGCCACCACTGTCACCCTTTCAACAGGTGACGATCGTGACATGTGGTTCTCCGGCTGTCAACGACGCGCCGGCGACACACACACCTGCGAGGGGCTTGAGGGCCCGCCGCGTCGCAGTCGCCGCGGCGGGCATATGCGAGCTGCTAGGGTGGTTGATGACGTAGACCTTCTATCGAGGAGTCGCAGACATGGTGGGTGAAGACGACATCTCCGGGTGAGACCCGGATCTGACGGCCACCGGCCCGCGCGCACGAGCGCTGCCGCCGTGGTCCGTTCTGTCGTCCCCTTTTCCCATGTCTGCCCAGGGCAGAGCTCTATGTTCTGCCCTCAGTACCTTCGAGGTCACTTCCATGTCCGACGCTGCCATCGTCTGCTCGAACCTCTCCTTCGCCTGGCCGGACGACACCCCGGTCTTCCACGACCTGTCCTTCACCGTGAACACCGGCCGTACCGGCCTGGTCGCTCCCAACGGCTCCGGCAAGAGCACCCTGCTCAAGCTGATCGCCGGTGAACTGAAGCCCGCCACCGGCACGGTGTCCGCCAGGGGCACCGTCGGCTACCTCCCGCAGAGCCTTCCCCTGACCGGGAACCTCACGGTCGCCGAGGTGCTCGGTGTCGCCGCGGTGATCCGTGCCCTGGACGCCGTGGAGTCCGGGGACGTCGGCGAGGAGCACTTCGCCGTCATCGGTGACGACTGGGACATCGAGGAGCGCACCCGCGCCCAGCTCGACCGCCTCGGCCTCGCCGACCTCACACTGGACCGCAGCCTCAGCACGCTCAGCGGCGGCCAGGTCGTCTCGCTCGGCCTCGCCGCCCAACTGCTCAAGCGCCCCGACGTGCTGCTGCTCGACGAGCCCACCAACAACCTCGACCTGGAGGCCCGGCACAAGCTGTACGACGTGCTGTCGGACTTCAACGGCTGTCTGCTTCTGGTCAGCCACGACCGCGCGCTCCTCGACCGTATGGAACGCATCGCCGAACTCGGCAGCGACGAACTGCGCCTGTACGGCGGGAACTTCACCGAGTACGAGGAGGCCGTCCGCGCCGAGCAGGAGGTCGCCGAGAAGAACGTCCGCAACGCCGAGCAGGAACTCAAGCGGGAGAAGCGGGAGATGCAGCAGGCCCGCGAGCGCGCCGAGCGCCGCGCGAGCAACGCCGCCAAGAACCTCAAGAACGCGGGTCTGCCCAAGATCTTCGCCGGCAACATGAAGCGCGGTGCGCAGGAGGCCGCGGGCAAGTCCGGCACGATGCACGCCTCCCGGGTCAGCGAGGCCAAGTCCCGCCTCGACGAGGCCGGGCGGGCGCTGCGCGAGGAGCAGCGCCTCACCCTGGAACTGCCCGACACCCGGGTACCCGCCGGGCGCAACCTCTTCCTCGGCGAGGGGATGCAGGCACGTCTCGGGGACAAGGCCGTGTTCGCCCCGAGCGGTGTCGACCTGACCGTCCGGGGCCCGGAGCGCATCGCACTGACCGGCCCCAACGGCGCCGGCAAGACCACCCTGATGCGTCTCATCACGGGCGACCTCGCCCCGGACGGCGGGGAGATCAAGCGCAACGACGGCCGGATCGCTTATCTCTCGCAGCGCCTGGACCTGCTGGACCTGGACCGCACAGTGGCGGAGAACTTCGCCGAGTTCGCCCCCGAGCGGCCCGAGGCGGAGCGGATGAACCTGCTCGCCCGCTTCCTCTTCCGGGGCGCGCGGGCGCACCTGCCCGTCGGAGTGCTCTCCGGCGGCGAGCGGCTGCGTGCCACCCTGGCCTGCGTGCTGTGCGCCGAGCCCGCCCCCCATCTGCTGCTGCTCGACGAGCCGACGAACAACCTCGACCTGGTCAGCGCGGGCCAGCTGGAGAGCGCGCTCAACTCCTACCAGGGCGCTTTCATGGTGGTCAGCCACGACGAGCGGTTCCTCGCCGCGATCGGGGTCAACCGCTGGCTGCGGCTGGCCGACGGAGCGCTCAAGGAGACGGGAGCCCCCTCGGTGTGACCCGTCGGCGCGTGCAGTGGCCCGCGTCCGAGGCCGAGTGCCCGGCGGGCCGACCACCGACCGCATCGGAGGGACACCCGTGCCCCAGCCCGCTCTGCTCGCCCACGACGTCGTCCGCTCCCTGGGGGGCCGACGCGTTCTCGACGGCGTCAGCCTGACCGCCTCTCCCGGCCACCGCATCGGTCTGATCGGGGAGAACGGCGTCGGCAAGTCCACCCTGCTGAGGGTGCTCGCAGGCGTGGACGAACCCGACGCCGGAAGCGTCACCCGCCCCGGCGACCTCGGCTTCCTCCACCAGGAGATGCCGTTCGACGCCGCCTCGTCCCTGGCCTCGGTGCTGGACGAGGCGCTCCGCGAGGCCCGCGAGGACCTCGCGGAGCTCGACCGGCTCGGCGAGGAGCTGGCCCGCGTCCCGGAGGACCACCCCGGCCACCGGGAACTCCTCGATGCCTACGGCAGGCGGTTGGAGCAGGCCCAGGACCGCGAGTCCTGGGACGCCGACCGCCGTGCCGCCCTGGTGCTGGACGGCCTGGGTCTCGGCGCGGTCGGGCACGACCGGACGCTCGGCTCGCTGTCCGGAGGACAGCGCGGCCGACTGGCCCTGGCCGCGCTGCTGGTGAGGCGGCCGTCGGCGCTGCTGATGGACGAGCCGACCAACCACCTCGACGACGGCGCCGCCGCCTTCCTGGAGGAGCAGATCCGAGACCTGCCCGGGACCGTGGTGCTCGCCAGTCACGACCGGGCGTTCCTCGACGCCGTGTGCACCGACCTGATCGACCTCGATCCGGCGGTGGACGGCCCGGCGCGCTACGGCGGCAACTACAGCGCCTACCTGTCTCAGAAGCGTGCCGAGCGGGAGCGCTGGGAGCGGCGGTACGCCGAGGAGCAGGAGGAACTGGCGGGGCTGCGGCACTCGGCAGGGGTGACCGCGCACCTGGTCGCCCCGGACAGGGGGCGGCGCGACAACGAGAAGATGGGCTACGGCCACCGGGCGGGCCGGGTGCAGAACCAGATCTCCCGCCGAGTACGCAACGCCACCCGGCGGCTGGAGGAACTGGAGCGCACCCAGGTCGCCGAACCGTCCCGACCGCTGCGGTTCGCGGCCGGGGATCTGGCCGCACCGGCGGAGGAGGGCCCGCAGCCGCTGGTGTCCCTGCGGGACGTGCGGGTACCCGGCCGGCTCGCGCTGGACGGCCTGGAGGTGACGACGACCGACCGGCTGCTGGTCACCGGCGGCAACGGGGCGGGCAAGTCCACGCTGCTCGCTGTGCTCGCCGGACGTCTCGCGGCCGACGGCGAGGTGCACAGGCGGCGCCGACTGACGGTGGGGCTGCTCACCCAGGACACCGTCTTCGAACGACCCGGGCGCACGGTCCGGGACACCTACGAGCTGTCGGTGGGTTCGCCGAGGGCCGAGAAGGTGCCGCTCGGCTCGCTCGGCCTGATGCACGAGGCGGACCTGGACAAGCCGGTCGGGCAGCTGTCCGTGGGACAGCGCCGACGTCTCGCGCTGGCCCTCCTGGTGGCGCGTCCACCACAGCTGCTGCTGCTCGACGAGCCCACGAACCACCTCTCACCGCGTCTGTGCGACGAGCTGGAGGAGGCGCTTGGCACCGGACCCGGTGCCATCGTGGTGGCCAGCCACGACCGGTGGCTGCGACGGCGGTGGCAGGGCCGGGAGATCCGGCTGGAGCCGGGGCGCGGCCCGCGGAAGGAGGCGGAACCGGCCGCTTTCCGGGCCTGACCAGCAGGCATCGCACGAGGTATCGTACGGTCGCGAGGGGCGCGGACCGTGACGTTGGCGTACCTTGCGTCCGACGGGAGTCACCTGTCAAAATGGTGATGTGAACCTTAACCATGCCTTCGTCTGCGGCCACCCGGCCCTCGACTTCGCGGCCACCCTCCGAGCCCGGCGCTCGACCCGGTTCGAGATGTTCGTGACCCCGGAGCGGCTGAACGCCTGGTACCTGGAGTCCGGACTCGTGGACACGATCACGCCCGGCGAGGACGACGACGTCCGCGAGGCGATCAGGGTGCGCGAGGCCATCTACCGGCTCGTCACCGACCGCCGTCTCGGTGAGGAGTTCGACCGCGAGGCGCTCGCCGTGGTCAACGGCGCCGCGCGCGAGACCCCCGTGACGCCACAGCTCACCGTGAAGGGCCGGCACACCGAGGCGACCCCCGCGCAGGCCCTGGCCACGGTCGCCCGGCAGGCCGTCGAAGTGCTCAGCGGCCCGGACGTGCCCCTGATGAAGGAGTGCGGCAACCCGGAGTGCACGCGCGTCTACATCGACCGGTCCCGGGGCATGCGGCGTCAGTGGTGCGGCATGGAGTCCTGCGGCAACAAGTACAAGGCCGCCGCCTACCGGGCACGCAAGAAGACCGCTGCCTCCGCGCCCGTGGGATGACGCCCTGACCTGGGCGGCGGCGCGCGTTCCCGGCGGACGCGGGACTCACGGTCCAGGGACGCTCCGAGGAGACATGTGTCAGGAGAAGCCCACCGCTTCCGATGACGGATGCCCACGGTAGTCCCGGGGTGACGTCCCCATGACACGCTTGAATGCGGTGCTCAGGGCACTGTCCGAGCCGTAACCCACCGAGTGTGCGATGGAGGCCACGGTCCCCTCGCCCTGACACAGCCGCTTGGCCGCGAGTTCGATCCGCCACGCCGTGAGGTACTCGTGGGGTCCCCGGCAGACCGCCTTCTTGAACCGGGTGGTGAGTACGGTGCGGGACACCGATCCCGCACGGGCCAGTTCGGCGACGGTCCACGAAGAGATGCCTGTGAGGGGCCGCCAGTCTGCTGGTGGCCCCTCACCTGTTCGCCGCCGAGCTCATTTTGCGGGCGAAGGCGATGCCGGGGCGATGTGCGAGGTTGGCAATGAAGCGGGAAGCGGTTCGGATTCCGACTGAATGTACGAACTGTCATCACCCTTGCAAGGGGTGGGGGGTGCAGATCGCCGATCGAGGCAGGCTGCGCCGGGAGTTCAATTGGTCCTGCAGTAACTGTGGGATTGAGTCGGATGACGGCGGTTGGGGGCAGGTCCCTAGTTTCATCGCAGGCTGCTTCGCGCATCTCCGATAGGGGAGTTCTGAGTGAATCCTTTCTTGATCCCATTTATCCTCGAATACCCTGCAGGTCTGACCGAGCGGGCCAAAATCTTCCTCTCTCGGCGGGCTCGGCGGGGGGCGATTGCATGGTCTGATGACCGCGAGGAGGTGCTGGCCGAATATATTGAGTCGTTCGGGGAGAAGGGCGTAGAGTTCTGGGAACGTCTGCACTTCCTTCGCATGCGTTACGGGGGGCTTTCTTACGAGAGTGCTGGATGGGCATCGGAAGGTACTGTCAACTTTCAGCCGTTCGCCGAGCTGGATCCGGACGACGGCGTTCCCATGGTTTCGCTCGTAGAGTCCTCTCGTCTTCCTGTTGGCGTCTTCGTGGCACCCGATGATTCAATCCACTATTTCGGCGAACACGGCAATGACTCCCGATTTTTGAAGGCGTTCAACAACGTCAATTCATTGATCGAGTCCGCTGCTATGTACTGGGAATGTGAGAGCTGGATCAGCGTGGCAGCCGGCGGGCCCGAGGGCGTTGCTGATGTGATGTCACGGGCTGAAGCCCTGAATTTCGTGGACGAGCCCTCGGGGTCTCATGAATGGTGGTGGGAGGAGGGTGGAGTGCGCGTGCACGTGTGGCGCACATGTGCCGAGTTGTTCAATGACGAATCCACTATTCGTTGGAATGTTTGGGCGCGCGACAGGGGGCAAGTCTCGGCTGCGCTGAAATTCGCCATTATTTAGCGACATGTCGCGGCCGACTGGGTCGACCAGCAGGAGGTGGCGTATGTCTGAATTCATCCGACGTGACTGCATGTTCAAAATGTGGAGCTTTGATGTGTCGCACCGTCATCTGATCCTGCGCGGCGATCCAGTCGCCTTCGACAACACCACGACCAGGGTCGAAATCTACTTCGGGCATGTCGAATTCATGCTGCTGAAGCCGGTCTGTCGTGGAATCCGCGTACGACCTGCCGCAAGCGCTGAGTTCGACGAGGGGTTCCCTGCGTGGCCGCCGTCTTCTGTAGGCACGTGCTCCACAAGCTGCTACCCAACGAAGCTACACTCAGAGTCCATTTCCCGGGCAACGGAACCGCGTCGGCCTGGGAATTCACCGGAGGAGTAAGAGGATAGAAGGTGCTGTGACTGCGGAGCACTATCTCAGGTTCTGGTATCCGACCACAAACCGAGAGACCGGGCTGGAAGTATCTCAGGTCGAGCAGGTGGTAGCGGCCGCGGAGAAGGCTCTCGAACTCTATCGGGAAGCGGGAGTGGAAGACTTTCCAGGGCTCTCCCTCTGGAGAGGAAAGGACATTCCCGAGGACTCGCTGAACGTCGGTGTGTCGCAGGATGGTTGGGCCCTCATCCATACCGACGAGGACTTCTGGCAGACCGTTACCAGGTCGACCGATCACCCCGGTGGTCCGTTGCGTCGAGTGATCTTCGACGACTCGCTGGAGATCTCGGCCAGGTGCTTCATCGATCGGGTACTCGCCATCGAGGCGATCGCTCACTGGCTCAAGGGGGATGGGCTCCTTGAGGCGGCCAACTTCTCGGAGGACCTGGACAGCGAGTAGGAAGTCCGGCGTTTCTGAACTCGGCGCGAGGCGGGATCTTCTGAATCTCTTCGGCGTGACTGTCGATTACGCTCTCAGTTGCTCCTGCTGATGCAGCCGGGAGAGCTCGCCGAAATTCCCGGCGGACTGTCCCGGCTGATGATTTTGCGCATCGAGGATCAGCAAAGCGCCGAAGCCTGCAAGGTGAACAATCCTACCGCTGTTTCTGTTTCGCGTTAGGGGATGTTGCACCTGATCGTCTGCGCCGACGACGTGACTCATCCTCATTGGATCATGACGCAACAGTAGTTTGCCATGAGGAAGCGGTTCGGATTCCGACTGAATGAGCGAACTGCCATCACCCTTGCGTGGGGTGGGGAATGCAGATAAGTGCATGGGTAAGGTGGAGGATATGGACGTGACGTACACATGGAAGTGGAACGGAGAAGATCACGCGGTAGTGGCCAAGGTCATCAATAAATTCATCAGCGACTGGTTCAACAACGTTGTGGTCCAGAACAGCCCGGATTGGCAGACGACATGCTGAGAATCGAAGAGCTGGAGGCCGCGCTTCCGGCGATGACGCCGTGGCGCGTGCCCGGGGGGCGCAGCGTGGACTGGGCTGCCCTTGAGGCGGTCCTCGGGACGACGCTGCCCTCGGACTTCCGTGCTCTGGCGGAGGCGTACCCGGTGCTGATCATCGACGACTTCCTGAGCGTGTCCGTTCCCCGGCCCGACAGGGAGGTGTCATGGGCGTCCGGGGCCAGGGAGGACGAGATCCTTCAGGATCTGTACGAGATGGGCGACACCGAGGACTACGTGCCCTACCCGCACCCGGGAGGCCTGATTTCCTGGGGGGAATCCAATGCGGGGGACGTCTTCTACTGGAAGACGAGCCCCACGGACCCGGACGCGTGGCTGGTGGTCGTCCGCACGGCCAACGCCGACTGGATCGAGTTCCCGTTCTGCGCCGTCGAGTTCCTGGTCGGCGTGTACGGGCGCACGATCGATGTGCCGGGCATGCCCAGGGACTTCCCGAGTGACGACCCGAAGGTACTGGGCCTGAGCGACCGCTTCGACTGATCGGTAACCGATCCGCAGGCACATGTGAACAGCGGTCGCCCCCAGGGTTCCTGGGGGCGACCCTCATTCAGCGGGGTTGGGGCTTGCCCCCGGTCGCGCCACCTCTGCCCATCGTCCACGAGCAGCCGACCATGGGCGGTGCCCATCCCGAAATGCCTACCTTTTCCATGGTTCTGCTTGAGGACGACCGGTCGTCGCTCGAAGTCCCGCTGGAGTCGGTCGGGTACGTGTACTGGGCGGCGGAGGAGCTGGAGTTCGTCGTCATCGGCGGAACGCAGTTCATCTGCCCTCGGACATCATGATGGGCGACTGCGCGACGGGCGCACAAAGCCGTCATCGGAACTCGCTCCGGGCGGCTCGAGGGGGGCGCGCGGACGGTGATGATGCCGTTGTCGGCGGCAGGCTCGGGATGTAATCGAGGACGCTGTACGCGATTACCATCGGCGCATGAGCGATCCGAATCCGATCATCTGGTTGCGGCGGGAACGAGGGGCGCGCGGACCGGCTCCGACGTACAGCCGTGAGCGCATCGCCGAGGTGGCGATCGCGTTGGCGGACGGCGAGGGCATCGAGGCGGTGACGATGCGGCGTATCGCCAAGGAACTGGGCACCGGCGCGATGACGCTCTACCGGTATCTGCCGAACAAGGAAGACCTGTACGCCGTGGTGATCGACCGGGCTCTCGGCTTTGAAGCGCAGGAGCCGACCGGGGACGCCCGTGCGGATCTGGCCACGTTCGCCCGCCGGTACCGGGAGACGTTGCGCCGGCACCCCTGGCTTGCGCACGCCATGGCCGGCAGGCCGATCATGGGCCCCAACATGCTCCGTGCCAACGAGCGCGACCTTGCCCTCGTCGACGGCCGCGGACTGAGCATCGACGACATGGTCCACGTCGTGAACCTGATCCGGCACTGGGTCACGGGTGCCGGCCAGGCCGAGACGGCGGAGCGGGAAGCGGCCTTGCGCTCCGGGGAGGATCGCAAAGCCTGGCAGGAGCGGATGGGGCCGTACGTGACCGAACTGCTGGCCACCGGCCGCTTTCCGTACCTGGAGCGGTTGGTCCACGAGGCGCGGCACGGCGGCCACGACGAGCAGTTCGAGGCCGGCCTCGCCATCTTGCTGGACGGCGTCGAGGCCCGTTTCCCGGCCCTGTCCGGCCCCCCGGGGAACGAGCCGCCGGAGCGCTCCTGAGAACGGACGCCGCCGCGCCCGCGCTGCGCGCGAACGACGGGAGTTACGGCACCGGCCCCGGGTCTGTCCACCCTCGGCCGCGGACGGCCGCGTTGATGAACCGCTCCGAGGCGCGGGTTCACAGGCCGGCGCGGGCGAAGCGCCGTACCGAAAGCGGGACGAAGACCACCAGGAGCACCGTGGCCCACAGGAGGGTCGCGGTCAGCGGGTGGGTGAGCGGCCAGGAGCCGTCCGCGGCAGGCACCCCGGGGTTGCCGAACAGCTTCCGGCACGCGGCGACCGCGGCGCTGATCGGGTTCCACTCGCAGATGACCCGTAGCCAGGCCGGCATGCCGTCCGTGGGCACGAACGCGTTGGACAGCATGCTGAGGGGCAGCGTGAGGGGCGACAGCGAGTCGGCCGTCTGCTCCGACGGCAGCAGCAGCCCCAGGTACGTACCGACCCAGGACATCGTGTAGCGGAAGAGGAGCAGGACACCGACCGCGGCCACGGCGCGGCCGAGGCCGTCGTGCACGCGCCAGCCGATGGCCAGCCCGCAGGCCAGCAGGATGACCAGTCCGAAGAGTCCCGTGACGGCGTCCGCGCCCGTCTGGCCGACAGGCACCGCCATGCGGGAGGTGGGCATCGAGCGCAGTCGGTCGGTCACCCCGCGGCTCTGGTCGGCGGCGACGTCCACCATCGCCGAGGACAGCGCGAACATGCTGGTCATCACGAACAGGCCGGGCATGAGGTACTCGCGGTAGTTCCCGCCGCCCGGTACCTGGATGGCGCTGCCGAAGACATAGCCGAAGAGGACGACCATGACCGCGGGCATCACCAGCATCGCGACGAGGGTGCCGGGCTGATGCCGCAGTTGGAGGAGCTTGCGCTCGATCAGGGTGAGACTGTCCGCCAGGACGATCATGCTGCCGCCTCCTGCTTCTTGCGCTGCTTGGGCTGTTCGTCGTTCCGCTTCTCCGCGGGCTCCTGTGCGGGGCGGCCGGTGAGAGTGAGGAATACGTCGTCGAGGCTGGGCCTGCGGACTCCGACGTCCTGAATGGCCACTCCCGCCGCGTCGAGTTCGCGCACGATCTGCGGCACCGACGGTGCCTTGCCGTGCACGCCCGTGACGATGCGCAGGTCTTCGGCCTGCGGCTGTCCTCCGGTCATCCGCTCGAGGACGGCCATGGCCTCCGCGAGGTCGTCCTTGCTGCCCACCTCGACATCGATGTGACTGCCGATCCGGGTCTTGAGCTGTGCCGGGGTGCCTTCGGCGATCACCTGCCCGCGGTCGATCACGGCCACGGCCGAGGCGAGTTGGTCGGCCTCCTCGAGGTACTGGGTGGTGAGCAGCACGGTCGTGCCGGCCGCGACCAGTTCGCGCACGACGGCCCAGATCTCCAGGCGGCTGCGCGGGTCGAGTCCGGTGGTGGGCTCGTCCAGGAAGAGGACGGACGGCGCGCTCAGCAGGCTGGCGGTCAGGTCGATGCGCCGCCGCATGCCGCCGGAGTAGGTGCTGACCTGCCGGTCGGCGGCCTCGGTGAGCTCGAACCGCTCCAGCAGCTCGTCGGCGCGCCGTCGGGCGCCGGGCCGGCCCAGGCGGGCCAGTTTGCCGAAGACCCGCAGGTTCTCGCGGCCCGTCAGTTTCTCGTCCATGGCCGCGTGTTGCCCGGCCAGTCCGATGGCTTCGCGGACCTTGCCGGGGTGTTCTCTCACGTCGAAGCCGGCGACGGTGGCCTGCCCGGCCGTGGGGCGGGTCAGCGTGCTGAGAATCCGGACGGCGGTGCTCTTGCCCGCGCCGTTCGGTCCGAGCAGTCCGTAGACGGTGCCGTGCGGTACGGCCAGGTCCAGGCCGGCCAGCGCTTCGAAGTCACCGAAGCGTTTCCGCAGGCCCTGGGCCGACACGATGGGTGAGTCCACGTCTCCTCCACTTCGCCAATAAAGTGAGTACCTTGTACGCGGTATTACGGTACGTAAGTGAGTACGTTGTACGCAACTGGTTCAGCGGGGCGTGCGGCTCCTTACGCCGTTCGACGCTGTCGACGCCAACCGCCCAGGGAGGGACAGCCGCGCCCCGAGCGGTGCGCGTATGCGCAGGGCGGGCGGCAGTCTGGCTCTTCTCAGGCCGCGGACCCGGCTTCGTGAGCGGTCCCGGACACTGTGCTCCGCGCTACCGGACCCCGCGGTCGGGGGCTGAGGTGCGCGGCCGTAGGCGCTCTCCCTGCGGCCCGAACATGATCAGGTATTCGACCGGTCCGCCGGGTCCGGCATTCGCGACTCCGTGGGCGGTGCGGGTGTCGAACTCGGCCACCTCCCCGGCGCTCAGGACGAGGTCCTGCTCGCCGAGCGCCAGCCACAGCCGCCCGTACAGGACGCACAGCCATTCGTACCCGTCGTGGGAGACCTGCCGCGGCCGCGTCTGTGGCGCGTCGACGGCGGGCAGGACGTGCTTGTGGGCGTGCAGGCCCCCCACATAGCGGGTCAGCGGCAGCACCGTCTTGTCGTCGCCGGGACGCTGCGGCATCGAGGTGCGCGGTCCGGCCGCGGCGACAGGTGCGGTGCCGGCCAGCTCGTCCAGGGAGATGTCGTACGCCTTCGCGAGCTGCAGCAGCACCTCCAGGGTCGGCTTGCGCCGGCCGGTCTCGATCCGCGACAGCGTGCTCAGCGAGATGCCGGTCGCGCGGCTGACGCCGGTGAGCGTGGCGCCGCGCTGCTCGCGCGTGGTCCGCAGCCGAGGACCCATGGCCGCCAGCGTGTCGGCTATGCCGTCGTCCGTCACCGTCGCCCCGCTCCCTCCGGCCGTGCGGCCTCCACCGCCCTGTCCTGCCAGTTTGCCAGGATGGCAAGGGTGCTCGCGTCGGGCGGCCGCAGCGCCGCATGATCGGTGAGTAACCGCGGCCACCCGTGAACCGAGGAGAAGCGATGCACTATCCCGCGCCGTCCGCCGACCTGCGCCACCGCACCATCGAGGCACCCGCCGGTCGCCTGCACCTGGTCGAGCAGGGCACCGGACCGCTGGTCCTGCTCGTCCACGGCTTTCCCGAGTCCTGGTACTCCTGGCGCCACCAGCTCCCGGCCCTCGCGGCGGCGGGGTACCGGGCCGCGGCGCTCGACGTGCGCGGCTACGGCCGCTCCTCCAAGCCGGCCGCGACGGACGCCTACCGGATGCTCGACCTGGTGGAGGACAACGTCGCCCTGGTGCGCGCCCTGGGCGAGGAGAGAGCGGTCGTCGTCGGACACGACTGGGGCTCCAACATCGCGGCGGCCTCCGCCCTGCTCCACCCCGAGGTCTTCCGCGCCGTCGGACTGCTGAGCGTCCCCTACGCGCCGCCCGGCGGCCCCCGCCCCACCGACGTCTTCGCGCAGATGGGCGGCGACCAGGAGTTCTACGTCTCGTACTTCCAGGAGCCCGGCCGGGCCGAAGCGGAGATGGAGCCCGACCTCCGAGGCTGGCTCGCGGGCTTCTACGCGGCCATGTCCGCCGACACCATGCCCGCCCAGGGCGAGCCCGACCCGCACTTTGTGGCCCGCACCGGCGGCCGGCTGCGCGACCGCTTCCCCGGCGGCAAGCTGCCCGCCTGGCTGACCGAGGACGACCTCGACGTGTATGCCGGGGAGTTCGAGCGCACCGGCATGACCGGGGCCCTCAACCGCTACCGCAACATGGACCGCGACTGGGAGGACCTCGCCCCGTACGGCGGCGCCCCGATCAAGCAGCCGTCCCTGTTCATTGGCGGCGCCCTGGACGCCTCCACGACCTGGATGGCCGACGCGATCGACGCCTACCCCGCCACCCTCCCCGGCCTGGCCTCCACCCACATCCTGGACGGCTGCGGGCACTGGATCCAGCAGGAGCGTCCCGAGGAGGTCAACCGCCTGCTGACCGCCTGGCTCGCCTCCCTCCAGGGCTGAATCGTCGGGTGTGCCGGCCGGGCTCCGTCGCAGGAGAGCCTCGGCCGGTACACCCGAGGGCAGCGCCCGAACCTCACGCCCGCTCAGCGCCGCGCGTCCCCCGGCGCGAGCCCGGTCCCTCCCCGAGGGCCGGTCACTGTGTGAACGTACGGGCCGACGCGGTGGTTCACGGCGGGAGCGCACCGGTGGCCCTGCGCGGAACCCGGCCGCCGGTCAGGTGCACCACACGCGTACGGCGGATGCCCCGCGGCCTCTCGGATCTGGGTCGCCCGGATCAAGGTCTCCCGGATCGGGGGCTCCCGGTGAACACGAGGTGCCTCAGAGATACATGGCGCGGTGGCTGCGGTAGGCGAAGGTGTACCCCGAGCTGAGGATGGTCACGATGTCCTCGCGAAGTGCCGGTACGCCGTCTCCTGGTCGGCCGGCAGCGTCACGGAGCACCGCCGCCCCCGCGGGGATGATGTGTCTCAGTAAGGTGAGAAGTCGTTGCGGAGGAGGAAGTACCAGCACTTCCATGACCCGCCGGAAGACGTCGGTGAGCCCCGCGTCGCTCTCCTGCTGCCCGGCACACGCCCGGCCCGCTGTCGCCCGCCGGCCTTGGTCGAGCAGTTCCGACAGCGCCCTGGCGCAATCCTTGTTCGATAGAGGGGGCCAGGTCCGGGCTCCGGTTTCTGGCCCCATCAGCCGCCCGCCCGGAGGGGTGACGGCCGAATCCGCCGAGTCAGGAGGGCCGGCGGATCTCGTTGCCGGGCGACGTGCGGGCGAACCAGGTCCGCGACTCGTCTGTGGTCAGGACGCGGGTCAGCTCAGCCGTGCCCGGGAGTTGCGGGAAGAATCGGTCGGCGTTCCAACTGCGTTGGTATGTCGGCTCGTCGAGCACGAGCAGGCGGCATCCCTCCACCACGGGGATGTCGTCGGGCAGACCCTCGTTCCAGATCCGCTTGCCGTCCGGGGCGAGGAGTTCGAAGGCCCCGGTCGCGACGGTCTGGGTGCGTCCCTGGGCGGGTTCGGGGTCCGTGGCCAGGCGGACGCTCTCCGCCGAAGGCATGGAGCCGGGCACGTGGCCGCCGCCGACGAGGACGTGAGCGAGCAGCGTGTGCAACTGGAAGTTGTCCCCGATGCCGCCGATGCGCACCTCGAACCCGGTCCCGGTGGGCCTGTGCAGCACCATAAGGGGCTCGTCGTCCAGAACCGCCAGCGCGTAGGCCAGGCATTTGAGGTCGTGCCGCTCCAGGGCCGCCAAGTCGCGGCAGGCGGGGAGGATCGCGGATGCGTGCCGATGGCGCACCTTGGCGCTGCGGCACAGCACGGCCAGCGCGGGCGGTTGCCACTCCTCGACCGAGCACCAGGCCAGCGCTAGCCGCGTGGCCTCGTACGTGTCGCCGCCGAGGCGAGCCAGCAGCGCGTCATCAATGATCTTCTCGTCCGGCTCCGGCAGTTCGTCCTCGGCCGCGCCGGTGGCGGTCCAGCGGCGGGCGAACTCCAAGGCGTCGAGCAGGTCCCGGTGGACGCCGCCGAGGATCGGCTCGGCGCAGGCCGCCGGATCGGCCCCGCGCTCGACGCAGAAGCCGGCCGCCATCGCCAGCATCGGCCGCGGGCCGGTGGGCGGGAAGGCGGGGAGCAGCGCCGCCAATCGGGGCCCTGCCAGAACGCGTTCAGCGTCTGACGCCGGCTGCACACCGTTCATCACAGCGGTGAATGCACGCCCGGTGCGGTCGCCATCGCGAGCGGCAACCGCTTCCTCCAGCTCGGACACGATGGCGGCGAGGTCCGAGGCCTCCCGCTTCCTCTTGAAGATCACCAGCACACCTTAGGCCCGAGGTCTGTCCGGCGTCATCAGGCCAAGACCGTTCGAATCTCTCGGACCGCCATCTGCTGTCGAAACTGAGGTTCTGGCTCAACTTCTGTGGACCTGTTGCGGAGTGTTACCGGTGACGCCCCCGGTGGCGTCCACGTGTGAGCGATCGTGCAGGCTGGTTACATGGCCAGTCGCGTAGAGAAGTACCTCGCCCACCTTGATCGACTTTCCGGCGGAAGAGAGCCCCGGTTCTTCCCTGTCGAGTCGACTAAACAGGGCCTGCGTGGCGTGACGGAGATTGTGTACGACGACCTGCCGGACGGGCTTCTTACGACGCTCACCTACGGTTTGTCGCTGGCAGAACATCCGGACTGGCAGCACGGCTCGCCGGAACTCTGCCTCAGCGTGAACTCGACCAACGTGATCTGGGCCCACGCGGTGGGCTTCCTCGCCGAGCAGCTCCGTGGCACCTGCCCGTTCAGCTACGGCAGCACCATCAACTTCGGCGAGCGAATCGTACCCGAGTCGGAGATGACAGCATTCTGCGTGTTCGCGCCGATTGCGCTCGACAGAGACGACTACCTGGGTGTCGACGTTGGCGTTCCGGGACACGAGGGTCACGACGTGATCAACATCCAAGGGATGTACCCCATCCATGAGGTGGAGCGTCAGTTCATCAACGAGCACGGGCTTGAAGCCTTCTGGAAGAGCGATTGGGAGCCCACCGACGTGCTGCGTCGCCCCGCAATCTGATCTGGGGAGGGCGCGGCACCCTTCATCTGCATGACTCAGATCTCGACTGACAACACCGAGACGTCCAGCGATGGGAACAGCAGACTTTCCAGTCGAACCTCGTCCACAGCTCGAACTGTCAGCCAGACCCGTCGGAGCACTGATCAGTTTCGGGCAACCCGACGAAGGCGCGGCGGCTGCCGCCCCGGGTGCCCTCCCGATGTGCTCGGTGGCGAGCCGGGCATCGGCGAGGCGTGGCGGTGGGCGGCCGGTGAGAACTCCGGGCTGCTGCTGGACCGGGACCGGGGCGCGCGGCCGCCACACCGGGTGGCTGCGGCGGCCGGGGTGGGATCGGCTCGTGGTTCGGGTCAACCGGCCCGGAGCAGGGCGTGCAACTCGGCGGTGTCGATGATGTGGGCCCGTGAGGGGAGTACTCGGTGGAGCAGGACGTCGTGGACTTCGGTGTCCGGGTCGGCGACGCCGTCGGACAGGACGTAGAGCTGGTAGTCGCGGTCGGCCGCGTCGATGACGGTGGACAGGACGACGCCGCCGGTGCTGATGCCGGAGACGACCAGAGTGGTGATGCCGCGCTCGCGCAACTGCTGGTCGAGGTCGGTGGTGGACATGCCGCCGTAGCGGACCTTGCGCACAATGATGTCGCTGTCCAGGGGAGCCAGGCGTTCGTGGAGGGCGGTGGCAGGGTCCTCGTGGTGCATGACGCGGTGTCGGGCCAGCGGGGCGAAGGACTTGTTGACCGCTGGGATGGCGTCCCAGTCGGCCTCGGTGAAGCCGACGCGTACGTAGGCGATGGTGCCGCCGTTTGCGCGAACGTCGGCGATGGCCCCTTCCATGCGACCGAGCAGGGCTTCGCGGTCCCCGCTTTCGGGCAGAAGGGCCATGATCGCGGGTTGGTAGTCCATGACGAGAAGAGCGGTGCGCGCGGGGTCAAGTGCGGGGGCAGTGCTCACGCGAGTGTTCTCCTTGCTTGTGGTGTGCACCTGGTCGACGCGGACGCGCATCGGCGGACCAGCTGCGGTCTGCGGGCTGCAGCGGCGAGTCGCGGTGCGTCATGAGTGGCTACGGGCCAGTCCCGGCTCGTGCTGCGACGTCTGGTCGTGTCGGGGAAGCAGGAGCGGGGAGGTCAGGATGAGCAGTCCCGCGACCGTGAGAGCGGTGCGTGGGCTGGTGACGTCGGCGAGCAGCCCTCCGAGCGCGGTGAGAATGGCGATGGACGCCTGCTGGCCGATCGACCAGGCCGACAGGGTGCGGGCGACGAGCTGCTTGGGGGTGTGTTCGAGCCGGTAGGTGGCGAGCACCGGGGTGTACAGGCTCATGTTGATGATGATCGCCAGCTCGACAGCCATCACGGTGACGAGGCCGACGACACCGGGGCGGACGAAGGCCAGGCCGATCAGCCAGATGGCGCGCAGGGTGCCGACGGTCCGGAAGACCCTGTGCCGGCCGTAGCGGGCCACGACACGGCGGGCCAGCCGGGAGCCGATGAGTCCACCGACGCACGGGGCGGCGAAGGCGAGCCCGTACTGCCAGGCCGGGAACCCGAGCTGGCGAAGGAGAAGCACGGCCAGCAGCGGCTCGGTGGCCATGATCAGACCGGCGACGAGCATGTTGTTGAGGTAGAGCGCCCGCAGACCGGGATGGCCCATGATGTGCCGCCAGCCGTCGAACAACGCGCGTGCCCGGACTGGGCTTTTGTCGGTTGTCCGCGGTGCTTCTTCTCGGCCGTGGATCGCGGTGATGCCCAGCGCGGAGAGCAGGTAGCTGAGCGCGTCGGCCACCACGACGATGACCGGCCCGAACAGGCCGGTCACCGCCCCGCCCAGCGGTGGCGCCACCGCGATGGAGCTCCAGTTCGTTGACTCGAACCGCGCGTTGGCCACGAGCAGGTCATCCGGCTGGACGAGGGCCTTGAGGTAGGCGCCGCCGGCCGCGTTGAAGGCGATCTTGGCTGCGGCGAGCACAGCCGAGACCACGAGCAAGTGGACGAAACTGAGCCAACCGAAGGCGTAGGCGACCGGGATCGTCGCCATGACCGCAAACCGGGTCAGGTCCATCGCGATCATGACCGGGCGTTTGCGCCGGAACTCCACCCACGGCGCGAGTGGCACCGCGATCAGCGCGCCCACCGCAGGCCCCACCGCGGACAGCACCGACACCTCGGCGGGCCCGGCATGCAACACCAGCACGGCGATCAGCGGGAATGCCCCGAACCCCAGCCCGGACCCATAGGCGCTGACAGCATATGCCGCCCACAGCCAGCCGAACTGCCGGCCCAACCGTCTCCTGCCCACCATGCTCAGCGCGCCCCCTCAATGCTCCACCCGAACAAACTGCCGTTGACCGGTGAGAGCTAAGCGAGCAGCACAACAACAGGTCAAACAACTGCCATGCCGGCTGTTCACAACCATCCGTTGTTCTCTAAGGTGAATCGCCGTGGATCTCGAAGCAGTACGAACCTTCGTCGCCGCCGCCGACGCGGGGCAGTTCCAGGAGGCCGCCGCCGAGCTGGAGGTCACCCAGCAGGCTGTCTCCAAACGCATCGCCGCGCTGGAGCGCAAGCTCGGCGTGCGGCTGTTCACCCGCACGCCGCGCGGCGCCGCGCTCACCATCGACGGGCAGGCGTTCCTGCCCCACGCGCGCGAACTCCTGCGCGTCGCCGAACGCGCGGTCGCGTCCGTGCGCACCGATCGCCGTCCACTGCGCGTCGACGTGATCAACTCGCGCGGCGCGGCGTCGGGCCTGATGCGCGGATTCCACCGTGCGCACCCCGAGGTCGACCTCGACGTGATGATGCTCTTCGACATCGAGACGGCCGTCGCCGCCCTCCGCTCCGGCACGATCGACGCGACCTTCCGCGCCGTCGCCGCGCCCGGCCGGCCCCTCCCCGAGGACATCGAGTCCGTACGGGTAATTGACGAGCCGCTCCAGCTCCTCACCGGCCCCGCCCACGCGCTGGCGGGCGCCCGGTCGGTGCCCCTCGCGCAGCTCGCCGGACACCGGATCTGGATGCCCGGCATTGTCCCCGGCACCGAGTGGGCCGCCTACTACGACGACCTCGTCGCCGAGTTCGGCCTCACCATCGAGGCGACCGGCCCCAACTTCGGCTCCGACGCGCTCCTCGACACCGTCGCCGACACCCCGGCCCTGGCCACCTTCATGGGCGGGCACACCCGCCTCATCTGGCCCGCCGGCCACGGCCTGCGCCGCATCCCGGTGACAGACCCGACGCCCGTCTACCCGCACTCCCTCCTCTGGCGCCGCGACAACCCCCACCCGGCGCTGGCCACCCTCCGCGCCCACATCGCCGCCACAGCGACCGGCCACGACGCCACCGGGACCTGGACGCCGGACTGGGTCTTTCCCCGCTGAACTCCTCCGCGTCCGCGATCACCGTGGCCGGACCGCCGGACGGTAGCTCGAGGGCAGACGTGGCCATCGGCACACTCCGCCCCCCCACGCCGGGGGATGGAGGGTGCGATCCGTCGGTGACACCTGCCGGCCCTCGACATGCAGCCACAAAGGTGCACCGGAGTGGCCGGGTGCGACACGAGGACCAGATCCATCCCTCACACGTATCATCCCTCCTCACACACATGGCACCATGAGGTGATGCCACCGGGTACCCGGTGTGCAGCGTCATGAGCGCGCTGCCGGCCACCCCCCGGACGGGCCGACGACCCGCAGCGGCGGCGGCCCCGGGCATCCGGCCGCGCGACGAGAGGATCAGATCGACCATGCCGAAGGCCCTGCGGGACGAAGACATCGTCCAGGTCCGGAGCGATGTCTACTCGGTGTCCGGCAGCAACACCAACTGGGTGATCGTCAAGGAAGGCGACAGCTGCACCCTCATCGACACCGGCTACCCCGCTGATCGCGACGCCGTGCTGGCCTCGCTGGAAGCGGTCGGGCTGAACCCGCGTTCCGTGACCGCAGTCCTGGTCACCCACGCGCACAACGACCACATCGGCGCGGCCGAACACCTGCGCGTCGTGTACGGGGTGCCCGTCCTGATGCATCAGGACGAGGTGGCGCACGCCCGTCGCGACTTCCTCGATCAGGTGTCCGTCACTCAAGTCCTCGCACAGGGATGGCGGCCCGGTGTGCTCCCCTGGGCCGTCCACGCCCTGCGCGCCGGGGGCACCACCCACGTGCCGGTCTCGGAGCCGCAGCCCTTCCCCGTGCCGGGGGCGCTCGACCTGCCAGGCGGTCCCGTTCCCGTGCACACACCGGGGCACACCAACGGCCACTGCGCCTACCACCTGCCGGGGAGCGGCATCCTCGTCACCGGCGACGCCCTGGTGACCGCACATCCCACGTCGCGGATCAACGGGCCGCAACTGCTGCCCGCCATGTTCCACACCGACCGTTCCCGGGCACTCGACTCCTTGGCCCTGATCGAGAACGTGGACGCGGACGTGCTGCTTCCCGGCCATGGACCCGTGCACCATGGTTCAGCCGAGAAAGCCGCTCTGGCGGCCCGCGAACATGCGGTCAGGTGACGGATCCGGCCCCGTGACGTGCACCGAGGCACTCTGCCGCGGTCCCGGACCGTGGGCCCACCGGTGGGCCCACGGCCGCAACACACAGCGATCCACCAAGGGTCTTCGCGGGCGATTCGACGACACACCTGCCGGGGACTCTGTACGGAGTGAGACTGATGCGGGTGGCTGCCACGTGCCCTTGGCAGTCGAAGAAATACCGGCGCCAACTATATGCGCGAGTACATCGGCGCCTATCGTGAAGGGTGAACATGCTTGGCGTATCGCCCGGCACTGACACTTATCTGCACGGGGACCTCGGCGTGGGTACCATGCGCAACATCATTCATAGCGAGGGAGTGAAACGGTTGTGACCAGCCAGTCAGCCCCCACGTTCCGATCGCGGTTGGTAGAACAAGCCGCGTCGGATCTGGAGGAGAACCACCGCCGTCAGCAGGAGCTGACGGAGAGGATCATGGTCTTGAAGCAGGAGGAGGCCCTCCTGACAGACATTCTGAAGCTCGCCGAGCGGTACGAGGGCTTCGCCGATCCGTCGCGTCTGCCTGAGCAGTTGCAGAACGAGCCCGCCGTCGGAAAGGCGAAGCGAGCACCCGCCGCAGCCGCTGCGCGACGCTCGGCCGGGACCAGCCGTGGGGCAGGTGAAGCAGCGGTCGGCGCGAAGGGGAAGTCGCGCCAGCCGCTGCTCGGTGACCTGCTGATGGCCCTGCTCGGCAAGCACGACGGACCTCGCCTGGCGAAGGAACTGCGGGACGAGCTTCTGGAGAAGCACCCGGACCGGAACCCGACTCCGCAGGTGGTACGGAACACCCTCGAATCGCTGGTCGCCAAGGGGCGCATCCAGCGTCACAAGCAGCAGCGTTCCGTCATGTACACCCTCGTGGAGCAGGACGCGACCGACTGACATGTTCGTGTGTCCCGCGCGCGGTGGCTCACTGAGCCGGACGCATGTGTGCGCTCCGTGCGACGTTGTCCCGCCGCGGGGCTCCGGGCATGACCGCGGGTCCTCCTGCCGGACGGTATCCGCCAGTCGTCGCACCTGATCGACATCGTCGACGGCCGGGTCGAGCACGAGTCCGTCGGCGCCGAGGTCGTGGAAAGCCCTGACCTTCGCCCGTACGGCCTCCGCTCCCACACGCACCTCGGCGGCTCCCGCCCGCGCACCGTCCGGTCCGGTCGGCGGGAGGCCCTCGCGCGCGGACGAAGGCCGGCTCTGCCAAGCGGGCCGATGTGCCCCGGCCCGCTCGGCGCGCGGTCGGACCTCTCACGACGGGGCCGGCGGGCGGGAATCGTCCCCGAGCACGCACAGGTGTCACGTCGCCGCAGGCGTTGCGCCGAGAGGTCCCTAGCCGCGCCACATGTTGTCGAACGCGTTGCTCTCGACGTCCCGGCGCAGCCGTGCGGCCTCCAGCTCCGTCACCGCGTCTCCGACCGCGGCCAGTACCGCGTTCGCCGCGTCCCCGTCGACGCTTCGGCAGTCGTCCGCCTGGGTGTCCCCGGTCCGCAGGACGGCCGTCAGAGCGGCGAGAACGGGCTCGCCCGATGCCTGTCGCTCCTCTGCGCGGCGGCGCTCCGGCGAGTCGGCCGGAGCGGTCCGCGTGAACCGTGACCGAAGCCCGGTACCTCGCGGAGGGACGACGAGTCCGGCCCGTTCCAGGTCCTCGGCGTAGGCCGCGGCGAGTCGGGCGCCGCGGCGCCACAGCCAGTCCCCGACGGTCTCGTACGGTTCCTGGCGGACGAGCGAGGCGAGCGCCTGATCCAGCAGGCGGTCGCCCGTCGTCACCCCCGGTCCGGGCACCATACGGTCGCCGTCGAGGGTCAGCGCCCCGCTCTCCAGCAGGTCGATCGCCTCGGCCCCCGCCAGGACCAGGGAGAGGTCGCCCTGTTCCACGGACCGGTCCGGCGGCAGACCCAGGGTGACGAGCGCCAGATCGCGTGCGGTGGTCAAGAGTCCCTCCTGGTCTCCAGCAGGCGCAGCCACACCTCGCTGATCGTGGGGAAGGCGGGTACGGCGTGCCAGAGGCGGTCGACGGGCACCTCTGCGCTGATGGCGATGGTGGCCGAGTACAGCAGTTCACCGACGCCCGGCCCGGCGAAGGTGGCGCCGACCACGACCTGACGGTCGCGATCGATGAGAATACGGGCCTTGCCCCGGTAGTCGGGGCGGTACTGGAGGGCTCCGGCGAGGTGGCCGATCTCGTGGTCGACGACCTCTACGGCGCGACCGGTGAGCTCGGCCTCGCGGACGGTCAGGCCCACGGAGGCGACCTCGGGGTCGGTGAAGACGACGCCCGGGACCGCCTCGGTGTCGGCCGTCCCGCTGTGCGGTGCCCAGCGGCCGGTGTCCAACTGCTCACCCCGGGCCCGGGCACCGATCACGGCACCCGCGATGCGGGCCTGGTACTTGCCCTGGTGGGTGAAGAGTGCCCGGTGGTTGACGTCTCCGACGGCGTACAGCCAGTTCCCGGGGACGGCGGTGACCGTCAGGCTGTCGTCGGTGGCGAGCCAGTTGCCCGGGACCAGTCCCACGGTGTCGAGCCCGATGTCCTCCGAGCGCGGAGCGCGGCCGGTGGCGAACAGGATCTCGTCGGCGGTCAGTTCACAGCCGTCCGTCAGGGTGATCCGGACCTCCCCGTCCTGCGTCCGCTCCGCTGCGGCTACCGAGACGTTGAACCGGACGTCCGCGCCGGCTTCCCGCAGCCGCTCGGTGACCAGCTCCCCGGCGAAGGGCTCCATGCGGGGCAGCAGTCCGTCCTCACGGGCGAGCAGGGTGACCCGGCTGCCCAGTGCCTGCCAGGCAGTGGCCATCTCGACGCCCACCACACCTGCGCCGACAACCACCAGGCGTCCGGGCGGCTTCCGGGCGCTGGTCGCGTCCCGGCTGGTCCAGGGTCTGAGGCTCTCGATCCCGGGCAGCGGGGGCAGAGCCGCGCGACTGCCGGTGCACACGGCGACGGCGTGCCGGGCCCGCAGCCGGACGGTGCCGCCGTCCGGGGTCTCCACCGACACCTCGCGCTTGCCCGCCAGGCGTCCGTGACCGCGCAGAAGGTCGATGCCGACCGACTTGATCCACTCAACCTGGCCGTCGTCCTTCCAGTCGGCGGACATGCGATCGCGATGCGCGAGGACGGCGTCGATGTCCAACGGTTCCTTGACGGCGGGGTGGATGCCGGGAACGTGTACGGCGTCGGCGCGGAGCAGCACCGGGCGCAGCAATGCCTTGCTGGGCTCGCAGGCCCAGTACGAGCACTCGCCGCCGGCCAGTTCGCTCTCCACGATGACGGTGCTCAGGCCCGCGGCGGTGGTGCGGTCTGCGACGTTCTCACCTACCGGCCCTGCGCCGATCACGATGACGTCGTAGGTGCGGATGTTCTCGGTCGACATGTGTCCTCCGGTGGATGGACGGGGCCGGGTGGATGGGTCCGGCTGGATGGGGCCGGGTGGATGCTCTGACGTGGGGGATGGCGGTCCCGGCGCGGCGGGAGAGGTCAGCCGCGCCGGGACCGGGTCTCAGCGGCCGGGGGCGCGCTGGGTGACCTCTTGGAGGAACCACTCGTTGCCGTCGGGGTCCGCGAAGGCGGCGAAGGTGCCGTAGCTGGCACGTTCGGGGTGCAGACCGGGAACCCGGTGGGAGTCACCGGCGTGGTGGAAGGCGCCGGTCTCGTCGCGGAACGGGCCGGAGACCTGCACACCGCGGGATTCCAGTTCCTTCTGGGCCTCGACGATGTCGGTGACGGTCAGTTGGAGGCCGTGGAGGGTGCCCGCCTCCTGCTGGGTGAGGCCCTTGCCGAAGATGACCGAGCACTCGGAGCCGGGCGGGGTGACCTGCACGATCCGGTACCCCTCGTCGATCGGGAAGTCGGCGTCGAGACGCCAGCCGAGCTGTTCCGCGTAGAAGCGCTTGGCGCGGTCCACGTCGGACACCGGCAGAACGACGACTTCAAGCTTCATGTCCATTGCTGTCATCCCGCTTTCGATGGTTCGGATATTCGGTAGGGGGTGAGCTCGGTGGGCGGTGCCATCGAGGACTCATATGCGGTACGAGGACTCGCATGTGGTGCGAGGACTCACCTGGCGTGCGTGGGACTCGCCATGCGTCGGGACCACACCAGCCGACGGCGCTCACGTCCATGTCGGTGGGCACCGTGTTCTCACTGTCGGCCGCGATTGACGTATGCCGCATCAGTCACCTGACGGTGTGTTCCGGCACCCTCGGCCGAAGTCCCTTGAGTCATGAGGCCTTTTGAGGGGCCCGCCAGCTTGCTTCACCGGCGGCGGTGATCAAGCACGCGGTTCTGTGCGTCACAGGAAACGGAACGGCGCTGGACCGTATCCCATGAGTGTCACGCTCTGCGCCCAGCTCCACACCTGTGTGCCGGTGGGCCAGGCAGGCTCTTCGGAGCCTGCCGCGCTCCTGGACGGCGGCTCGCCGGGGACGGTGGTGACACCGCCGGGAGCGGGCCGAGGAAGCCTGGCGCGCCCTACGTGTGTGTGAGTCGTGGTGGCCATGTCCCGTCCTCGCTCTTCGGTGGCCGGTGTGGGTGTGTGGGAGAGGGGAAGCGGGTCCCGTGCCGGGGGGAAGGGGGCACGGGACCCGCGGTCAGGGGGAGGAACGGGTCAGGCGGCGGCGCTGGCGTTGATGGTGACGGGAACGTTGTCGCGCGTGGCCTTGGAGTACGGGCAGATCTGGTGGGCGGCGTGTGCGAGTTCCTCGGCCGTGGCCTGGTCCACACCGCCGATGACGGGGTTGAGGACCGCGGAGAGGGAGAACTCGTCGTCGTCGCCGTGGGTGAGAGTGATCTCGGCTGTGATGGTGGTGCTGGTCAGGCGGACCTTGCGCAGGCTGGCGGCGCGACGCAGGGCACCGAGGAAACAGGCGGCCCAGCCGGCGGCCAGGAGCTGCTCGGGGTTGGTCGCGGTGCCGGAGCCGCCGAGTTCCTTGGGGAGAGCGAGGCTGGTCTCCAGCAGGCCGTCGGAGGAACGGACGTGACCACCGTTCCGGCCCTCTCCGTCGACGTCGACAACGGCGGTGTAGGTGACTGCCATGACTGGTGCTCCGCATCTGGGTCTAGAGGTCTTGGGTCATTCCCTGACCAGGACGCTTTCTCGTCACTGGCTGAGGGGGTGACGTAATCATGGCAGGCTTCTTCGTCACCCGTCAAGCCGGTGACTAATGTCTGCTCGCGGCCGTCTCCGACATGTGTCGCGCGCTCCGTGCCGCAAGCGCCTCCGTGGCACACGCGCCTGCGCGCCGCACACGCCCCCGAGCTCCTTCTGCGACATGCCCGAGCCTTGCCGCCGACGGCGAGTCACATGTGCCGCACCGCCCCGGATTCCACCGCGCGGATGAACCGCAGACAGCGCACCGGGAGGGGATGCCCGTGGCACCAGGGTCCCTGCGCAGACTGCGTACGACGGCTGCCGCACCTGGCATGCGAGAGCCAGGATCTCCGAGTCCTGCTGACAGGACGAGGCCGGCTCGCACCCAGCAGCATGGGCGAGTGATGATCCGGGTGGGCCGTGTGGTGACCGATGTGACTTCCAGCGGGCAGCTCCCCAGGACGTACGCCCTGGATGTCGCGCGGGCGACGACTGAGCGGGCAGAGAGGCAGTTCTGACCCGGAACACACGCCGTCGCCGTCGGTCGGCAAACCGGTCGAGCTCCACGCAGCCCGACTCGTCGAACCCGGCCATCAGCAACTCGGCCAGGAACACACGCTAGGACATCTGGTCGCGGGCAGCGCCGTCGGCCAGGTCTGGGAACTGCTGCCGGATGGAGAACAGTCGCAGCAGGCGGCAGACCTGGCCGATCGAGACGATGGCGGCCTCTTCGGTCAGCTCGCGCTTGCGGTCTCCAGGACGAAGCCGCGGACCGAGGCCGCGAACAGCTCGGGTTCCTCCACATGTCCCATGTGACCGCTGTTCTCCAGCACCAGCAGCTGCGACTGCGGGATCAGCTCGTCGAGTTCGAGACCCCAGCGCATTCCGCAGATCACGTCGTGCCGGCCCACGACGACCAGTGCCGGTACCGTCAGCTCCTTGAGCGCGGCGCGGTCGTCGATGGCGTCGGGGGCGAGATTTTCGTCCAGGCCCGAGATGTACGTGGCCCGCACGGCCTCCCGGAACGGGGCCAGCCGCTCCTCGTCCGCCCAGTAGTCGGCGAAGTACGACGGCAGTACGCCCCGGGCGACCGCCGCGGTCTGTTCGTCGGTGGACATGCTGCCCATCGCACCGAACGCGGCCATCACACCGGGCAGTCCGGGGTGGCCGGCATGTTTCGCGGCGAACGCCTCCACCATCCGGGCCGCCTCCGCGCCGTGCTCAGGGCCGGTGACAGGGGCGCCCTCGTACAGAACGATTCCTGCCAGCCGCCCAGGGCGGTACAGGGCGTGATAGGCGGCCACGAACGCGCCGTGCGAGTGCCCCAGCAGGTGCACCTTCGGCACCTCGAGCCGGTTGATCAGAATCTCCAGGAAGCTGCTGTAGCGCTCCCGCGTGTATCCGTGCGGGTGCGAGGGCAGGCGGTTGTCCGTCGTGGTGCCTATGGGCTCGACGTAAACCATGGTGAGGTGTTCTTCGAGGGCGGGCATGCGCATGTACTCCCAGAAGATTCCGGGACCGCCGGAGTGGGCCACGCACACCGGACCGCTGCCGTGGACGTGGTAGCGCTGTACCAGCCCGCCCAGCCGGTACGTGTGGGTGCCGGGGGAGAGGGGGGCGGTGTCGGGCGCCGAGGCGGGGTTGTGCGCGGGTGACGAGACCATCGAGTCCTCCGTGATGTGCTGGTTTTCCATGACACCGGCACGACGCTCCGGAGGCCGACAAGTTCGGTCGCCGCGATGTGATCTGGCGCACAGCGGCTGGGGGAGGAACGTTTGGCTCAGGCCGCGGGAGATGCAGGCTCCATCGGGCGGGCAGCGTGGAAGAGGGAAACCCGGTCGATGCGACCGCCGTCCAGCGTCATGATCCAGGCGACCCCCGGGGGACAGTGCTCCGGATCGTCAGCCGGGCTGATCAGTTCCATCTCCCACACGACCAGGGACCGGCCCGCCACGATGTGGACGAGCCGCTGGCGAACGCCCGCTGAGAGGTCGCAGTCCATGCCCGCGAGCAGGACTCCGGCACCGCCGAGCCGTTCACCGCCGGTCAGCAGCGACACATCGGGGGAGTAGCGGTCCTTGACCACCTTGCCGAACTCGCCACGCTCGGCGGCCGCGAGTGTTTCCCGTGCCTCGTGCCAGCTGGCCTCCGTACGGCGCGTCACATCCTCGTGCGCCGTGGCCGCCGTGGCGGTCACGGCCTGGGCCAACGCGGCGCGGGCCTGGCTGAGCCGACTGCGCACGGTGCCGACGGGCACGGCACAGGCTTCGGCGATCTGCTGGTACGAGGTGATTCCGGTGGAGAAGTACCGCAGGACGACCGGCAGCCGCAAGGCAGGTGACAGCGTCTCGATGGCCTCCCAGATCCAGTCCCGCAGCGCGTGGCTCTGCAGCACCTGCTCGGGAGTGACGCCGTCCGGAGGCAGCGGCACCTCCTCCACGGGCTCGACCCGCCGGGAGGCGCGCAGCAGGGTCCGGCAGTTGTTGCGCACCACCATCCGCAGCCACGGCCCCACGGCCCGCGGATCACGGACGTCCACGATCCGCCGCAGCGCCACCAGCGCCGCTTCCTGCATGACGTCGTCCACGTCCGGGCCCGGTCCCAGCAGGCTGAGCGCCACGGCCCGCATCCCGGGCCGGTGCCGCTCCAGGAGCAGCGCCAGGGCCGATACGTCGCCCGCCTGCGCGGCCCGGGTCAGTGCCGCGTCCTCTCCCGGCCCGGTGGTCACCGGCACCCCGCTCATACCTTGCTCCTCCAGCCGCGACACCTGTCTCTCCCGAGCCTAACCCTCGACGAGTATCAGGTGTCGGTCCGAACGGGGGTTTGACGGGCCGCAGGTCCGCCGTCCCACGGGATGTGTGGTGCTATCACGGGCAGCCCCCGGGCTCCATCGTCGTGCACACCCTCGGCGCGTTGATCGACAGCCATGCCCGCCGGACCGCCGCACCGCCGGTCGGTGTGCTGACTGCCCTGGAGGCGGCGAGGGCGGCGGACTGCGAGGTCCTCACGTCGTCGAAGCGCTGATCCCACGACCCCGGTCGCGGTCCGCCGCTTCCCGGCGGGTTCGAGGGCGAATCTCCTCCCTTCGTCGCCGGTTCCCCTGCCGGGCCGGTCGTGGTGTGCTCACGGACAGCGCGAACTTCCGTAATCCGCACCACCACCGGTCGACGGACCTGCCGGGAACGCTGGACTACGGGCGGCCGGCCGCCGACGCCGGCCACCGCGGTGACCGCCGTCGCGTGGCCCGATGCCGGACCGAAGAGGTGAGCACGCCGGCGGGCAGCCGACCGTCGAGGAAGTTGCTCTCCACATGCGGACAACACACCTTGACTGTGGCAGGATGTGTGCGGAAGGCAATGACACATGTGTCGGCATACGCTGCTTCGGGGACCCCATGTCCGTACCGCCCCCCTTCGACACGGGGCCGCGGCACCGGCCGCGCGTCACCTGCCGCCGGAGGAGGCGGGACGTGACGCGCGATCAGTCGGACTGCGCCTCGCGAGCGGGGAAGAGGTCCGCGGTGGCGACGTCCCAGTCGACCCCGGCGAGCTCATGACCCGCGGGAACGAGCTCGTAGGTGTACTCCAGCCACTGCGCCAGCGGTGCCACGGGCAACTCGAACAGAGCCGCCATGTCACCGGAGGTCAGCTGAAGCCAAGCGGTCGCACGCTCCTCCAGGTTCGACGGCCACATCTGAACGTCGCCGAGGCCGCTCATCGAGTACAGCCCCTGATGGAGGAGGTCCCGTCCGATACGCCACAGGACGCGCGGGCCGCCTTCTATGAGGAACTCCGCGGACACGGCCAACGGAGACTCCGGGGTGAACCGGAATGCTGCCCTGATCGCCTGACGGGCGGAGACGTGCAGAACGCGTTCGATATCCAGGACGAGTTCTGGACCGCCGTGCGGCGCCGTTCGCGAGGCATGGACACCTGGTTGGTTGCCGCTCATGACGGGTGGATCCTTCCCTGGGGCGGTGGCTGGCCTGATCCACTTTGGCGGCCGGGGGAGCGTCGTACATAGGTAAGTTGACCGTCTTGCCTCACCGGATCGACGGTGATCTTCGTGACGGGCCGTCGATATATGGATGGTTGTCCGCCTTGCGGTGCCTGGAATTCCGGGCGCCTTCGCGCGGGGCCCGAGCCCGCGTGCCGCCGCCGGGCGACGGCATTAAGTCATTCGACTGTCGCCCCGGGCCGATGCCTGGACGATCCTGGAGCAGTCGCCCGTGTGCCGGTGCCGGGTGATCGTCGTGCTCGGAGGAACCAGCCGTGAACCGTACTCCCGTCGTCTTCATCCATGGTGCGTGGCTGCACGCGCTGTCCTGGGAGTCATGGGCGGAACGCTTCGCCAGCCGGGGGTTCCTCGCCTTCACCCCCGGCTGGCCCGGGGAGGCCAACGCCCCTCACGAGATGCGCAGATCGCCCGGTCCCCTCGGCGGCCTCGGTCTGGCCGCGCTGACGGACCACTACGCCGGGATCGTGCGGTCGTTCGACATCTCGCCGGTGATCGTCGGCCACTCCGTCGGCGGGCTCATCGCACAGCACCTCATCGGCGCGAATGTGGGCCGGGCCGCCGTGGCCATCGCGCCCGCCCCGATCAACGCCGTCCCCCTGCCCGGATCGCCGGTCCCCTTGTGGACACCCGGCGATGCCGACGGCGCCGACGGGCTGGTGTCCCTGTCGTCGGAGCAGTTCCACCACGTCTTCGCGAACACCGTCGCTCCGGAGGAGTCCGACCGACTCCACGAGCGCTACGCGGTGCCGGCGCCGCTCCGTCTGCTCGGCGATCTCGGATGCGCGGGTGCGGTGCGCAGCCCGCTCGCCATGGCCGACATCGGCAACACGGACCGTGGACCGCTCCTGTTGATCTCGGGGCAGGAGGACCGGCTGGTGCCCGACTCCGTCAGCCGCGCGGTCTACAAGGAGTACGGCGACTCCACGGCCGTGACCGACCTGAAGCAGTTCGCGGACCGCGGCCACTCCCTGGTCATCGACAGCGGATGGCGCTTCGTCGCCGACTACGTGCTCGGCTGGCTCGACGAGCGCGGCGTCCGCGCCCTTACGGAGGAGGGCTGAACGCACCGCGGCCGACGGTCGGGACCTGCGGTCCCGGCCTGTCGGCCACCGTGGTTCCGTGCGGGGTACTCACACGTTCTGATCACTGGAAAGCCTGCCCAGTGCGTCGCGCAGTGCGGCGCGGGAGGTGATGCCGAGTTTGGGGAAGACGCGGTAGAGGTGGGAGCTGACGGTGCGCGGTGACAGGTGCATCCGTTCGCCGATCTCCTTGTTGGTCAGGCCGCCGGCGGCGAGATCGGCGATGCGGCGCTCCTGCCAGGTCAGTGCCGCGAGGTGCGCCGACGAGGCGAGGGTGGACGCACCGGCGGTTCTGAGTTCGGCTCGGGCGCGTTCGGTCCAGGTGGGTGCGCCGAGTCGTTGGAAGGTGTCGGCGGCGAGGGTGAGGGGGTGTCGTGCTGCTTTGGG
>NZ_JBHVFU010000077.1:0-35315 GCF_042801455.1 Streptomyces sp. NPDC057565
GGTGACCTCGGTGGGGTCGTCCTCGGGGCCCAGTCGCACTGCGTCCAGCGGGCCGGTCCACGAGGAGCGCCCACCGCCGAGGGCGGCGGCGACCTTGCGGGTGCCGATTATTCATCCATCCTGGTCACGCGGCATGTTGGTACTCGTGAAGGGTTCCGCCGAGTCGATCTCGTCGACGGACTTCCAGGTGGCTGATCTGCCCGGGATCGGCGATTGGTGCGGGGAGTTGGCGGAGCGGAGCCGCTTGCCCCAGGGCTCGGTGCGGCCGGTGCCGGTTGTAGAAGGTCTCGAACTCGCGGAGCGCGTGCAGGAGGTGTCTCTGGTTCCAGATCAAGGTGCGGTCGAGGAGCTCGCGCCGGCAGGTCTGTATCCATCGCTCCATGAGGGAGTTCATCCGGGGTATCCGGATGCCGGTGGTGACGACCTTCAGGCCGGTTTCGGCCAGCAGGGTGTCGAAGGCGGCGGTGAACTTCGAGTCCCGGTCCCGGATCAGGAACCTGGCCCTGGTGCCCGCCTCCTCCAGATCCATGAGGAGATTGCGGCCGAGCTGCACGATCCACTCCGCGGTCGGGTGTGCCGTTGCGCCCAGGATCCGGACGCGCCGCGTGGCGTGCTCGATGACGGCGAAGACGTACATCCGTGCCCCGGTCAGGGTGCGGGTCTCGAAAAGATCGCAGGCGAGCAGCGCTTCGGCCTGGCTGCGCAGGAAATCGGCCCAGGTCGTGCTCCGCCGTTCGGGTGCAGGCGGGATGCCGTGCTCGCGAAGCATCTCCCGGACGGTGGAGGCGGCGACCTTGATGCCCAGCGCCGCGAGCTCACCGTGGATCCGACGATACCCCCACGACGCGCTCTCCCTGGCCAGACGCAGGACCAGGACGCGGATCGAGCGGACGGTGGGCGGGCGTCCACGCCGCTTCGGCGCACAGGTGGCGGCATGGCGTCGCTTGAGCAGGTTGCGGTGCCACCGCAGGATCGTGTCCGGGCGTACCAACAGCAGGAACCGGCGCAGCTTCTCCCTCGGGAAGTGGTGGAGCAGGCCGGCGAGGATGGCGCGATCGGTGTCGGTGAAGGCGGGCTTGCCAACCTGGCGTTGCAGGACCAGCAGTTGGTGCCGGAGCGCAAGGATTTCGATGTCCTTGTCGCGGTCGCTCATCGGCAGCAGGCGCAGGAGTGCCAGGGTGTTGGTCGCGGCGAGGTAGGCCAGGCGCAGCAGCACGACCGATCATGATGCCGCCCGCCCCAGCCCAGGTGAAGACAGCGGGGCGGCCGACGGCGCATCAGAGATGGCCGATCAAGGCCGTGACCTGAGCGGATGATTTATCGGCACCCGCACGGTTGGGGTCGGCGGGTATGCGCTTCCACGAGCGGTTGTAGGGGAACCTCTGTTCCTGCGCTGTTCGCTCTGGCGCCAGGCCGCCGAGAATGCAGCCCAGTCGCTGCAGCGTGGGATGCGCGTCATCGTCAACGGCAGGCTCAAGCAGCGCACCTTCGACGACAAGGAGGGCCAGCGCCGCACCGTCGTCGAGGTCGACGCCGAGGAGGTCGCGGCCTCCCTCACCTACGCGAGGGCAGCCGTCACCAAGGTCACCCGCAGTGTCGGCGACGCCCCGCCCCGCCAGGGACAGGCCCCTGCTGCGGAGTCCCGCCCCGCCGGGCAGGCGCAGGCCCCCGCCGGTGGCGAGCCGCACCCGTTCTAAAGTCCAGCGTGGCGTAGCTCAGCACCCTTCGCGGTGGCGTAGGCGAAGACATCGGCCAGCGTGTGCAGACGCAGTCCCGCCTCGCCGGGGACCGCGAAGCCCCGCGCCGCCAGGAGCGGACGGATCTCATGGACGGCCCGCGTGACGGTGGAGCGGTCCACGCCGTAGAAGACGGCGAGGGCGGCGTGCGGAAGCTGGAACCGCAGGATCACCAGGGTCGCGATCACCCGATCGGTGAAGACCAGTTGATGGCTGGGTCCGCCGCCCTCGGCGCGCAGACGCTCATGGCCTCGGCGTTCGCCCAGCCGGGACTCTTCCCGCGCCATCCACGGGCCGGCCAACTCGGCGATGAGCGCTCCGAGTCGACGCCTCGAGATGCCCGTGCAGATACGATGCGAGAGAGCCGTACGGGCCAAGGATCGCTTCACAACCATCCCAACCCGTACGGCTCTCCTCACGTTCCCGACCAGCCGAAACCACTGTCGTACACAACGCCGTAACTGAAGCAGGTCGTTCCGTTCATGCGGATCGAATCCTTTCCGGTGCCAGCTGGGCGGTCGTTGATTGCGGGAGGCGGACGGCGCGACCAGCTCCAAGGCCGAAGAGGCCCTGAACGAGGGTCAGCGCGACAAGGAGGCCGAGCGGGACAGTCCACCCACCGGCGAGGTCGTGGGCTGAGCCGAACAGCAGGGGCCCAACGGCGGCTAGGAGGTAGCCGACGCTTTGGGCCATGCCGGACAGCGCGGCGGCCTGGGACGCGTCGGCCGCACGCTGGCCTTGGAACGTCAGTGCCAACACCAGGCAGGCGCCGCCGCCAAGGCCGATCAACGCACTCCACGCGGTCGCCATCTCGGGGGCCAGGAGCAGCCCCAGGTATCCGGTGGCGCACATCAATGAACCGCTGACGGCCAGCAGCCGTTGGTCAGTGAGTTGTCGGGCGAGTATCGGCACGGTACTGCTGGAGACCAGACCGGTCACCTGGAGCAGGAACAGTTGCCAGCCGGCGGCGCCTTCGGAGGCGCCGTGGTCGTGCACGATGCTGGGCAACCACGCGATCGTGGTGTAAAAACCGAGGGACTGTAGTCCCATGAACGCACTGACCTGCCAGGCCAGTGGGTAACGCCACAGGGTATGCGCCTGCCTCGCTCCGGGGGCGGTGGATGTTACGGGCCGGCGACGGGCCAGTTGCGGTGCCCAGGCCAGGACCCCGAGTAGCGCCAGCACCGCCCAGCAGCCCAACGCGGTATGCCATCCTCCGGGAAGATGGTCAGCCAGGGGCACGGACACCCCGGAGGAGACCGCGGCTATCAACCCCATGACAGTGACGTAGAGCCCGGTGACTGCGGCGATCCGCCGTTCGGGAACAGTGCTCTTGACCAGCGAGGGCAGCAGCACGTTGCCGTAGGCGACCGCTGCTGCCATGACCACGGTGCCAGCAAACAAGGTGACCAGGCCTGGTAGCGAGCGCAGCACAATGCCGACCGTCAGCACCAGCAAAGCGATCCACAAGACACGCTCGGTTCCGTGCCGCTGCGCACTCCTGCCCACCAGCGGTGACGTGGCCGCGAAAGCCAGTAGCGGCAAAGCATTGAGCAGTCCTGCCGCGGTGCTGGACAAGCCGGTGTCGTGTTCGATCATCGGCAGCACCGAGCCGACACCTGTCAGCGGCGCCCGCAGATTCGCCGCAACAAGCAAGATCCCAACCAGGAGCAACCCCACGCGAGGCGCTCCGCCCTGGTGACCGTCGGATTCGGCCCCGGGAGCGTCAGCGCCTTTCGGAACAGTCACGCTCATGCACCCCCTCTTGCCCCAGCGCAGCGCAACGGCTGATCCGCACGAGCGTGGAGGCGGCGGAGCGGGCAGTCACCGCTCGGCGGTCTGCGAGCAGGTCGAGGTAGCGCTTGCGCTGGGTCTCGTCCGTCGCCACCTCCACACCGACGTGGGCGAGGGCGATCGCGGCGTCGACCACGGCGCGGTCCGCGTCCGGCGAGTCGCCGTACCGGGCGAAGAGTGCGGTGTGGTGGTGAGCGCCTTCGGTGTCGTAGCCGATGGTCGGGTGGAGTGCGGGCAGGAGGTGGGAGACGTTTCCCATGTCGGTGGAGGCCATGACTTCGCCCCGGCGGTCCACGGGTTCACGGCCCAGGGCTCGGGCCGCGCGGGTGTAGGCGTCGGTGAGGAAGTCGTCTTGTCGTAGGTCGGCGAAGTCGGCTCCGTGCGGGGTGAGTTCCAGCTCGGCGCCGGTGGCCAGGGCGGCCGCCTCCAGGCAGGCCCGTATCCGGCGGCGGGCGTGGGCGAGGTCCTCGATGGTGCGGGCGCGCAGTTCGTAGCGGGCCCGGGCCGTGTCGGGGATGACGTTGACCGCTCGGCCGGCTTCGAAGACGACGTCGTGAACCAGGGTGCCCGGCGGCAATTGCTGGCGCAGCAGTCCCACGGCGGTGTGGGCGAGGGTGATCGCGTCCAGGGCGTTGACGCCTTCCCAGGGGGCGAGCGCGGCGTGGGCCGGCTTGCCCCGGTAGACGACGTCCCAGGCGCCGATGGCAAGAGAGGAGGCGCCGACGGAGTCTTCGGGCGCGGCGTGGGCCATGAACGCGACGGCCACGTCGTCGAAGACACCCGCCTCGATCAGCAGCGCTTTGCCGCCGATGTCCTCCTCGGCGGGCGTGCCGATGAGTTTCACGGTAATCCCGACGAGGTCGGCGACTGCGGCGAGGCCGAGGGCGGCTCCGGCCGAGGCGGCTCCGTTGACGTTGTGGCCGCAGGCATGTCCGATGCCGGGCAGTGCGTCGTACTCCGCGCACAGGGCCACCACCAGGTCGCCGGTTCCGTAGGTGGCGACGAAGGCGGTCGGCAGGTCCGCCACTGCGTAGGTGACGTCGAAGCCGGCTTCCTCGGCGATGCGTGCGATCTTCGCCGCCGACTTGTGCTCCTGCATGGCTGTCTCGGGTTCGGCGTGCAGGCTGTGGCTCAGCGCGACGAGCGTTTGCTCGTGGTCGCGTACGAAGTCGGCGGCGACGGCGAGCGCGTGGTCCCGCGTCGGCGTGATCGGGTCGGTCATGCGGCCCTCCCGGCGTGGGCGACGCGGGCTTCGGGCTCGGGCGCCGAAGACGGGTTGCGGAAGAGCATGCCGGCCGCGGCTCCGGCGAGCGCCACGACGGCACAGGCGGCCCACGCCCACTGGTATCCCGCACCGGTGACGGCGCCCTGGGAGGTGGTGTGGCCGGCCCACAGGGAGCCGATCACTGCCGCGCCGATGGCCGCTCCGAGCGACAGCGCCATCTCGTTGACGCCGACGGACAACGCGGTCTCGGCCTCGCCGACCACCTCGACCGACAGGGACCGGGTGGCGGCTTCGAACATGCCGGTGGACAGGCCCACGATCAGCGCACCCACCAGGTACTGCGGCAGCGAGGAGTGGAAGAGGCACAGGCTCAGGAATCCGAGGGCGCCGGCGCATCCGCCGACCGCGAGCACGGCGCGGTCGCCTATCGCCCGGGCCAGCCGGGGCGTCAGGGTGGATCCGACGCAGCCGACGGCGACCATGGCGAGGGACACCAGGGAGATGGCCCGGGCGCCGAGTCCGAGTCCGAGCCTGCCGCCGTCCGGTTCCGTGCCGAGATAAACGGCGTTGGCGCCGAGGAAGCCGATGGCGCCGAAGGCGATGCAGAACGTGTGCGCGCTGACCGCCGCGAGGCGGGGATTGCGCAGCATGCGGATGTCCACCAGCGGATGCGAGGAGCGCCGTTCGACCTGCACCCAGACGGCCAGCAGCACGAGTGCCCCCACGATCGTGAGCAGGGAGGACGCCGACGTCCAGCCCCAGGACCCGCCTTCGGTGAGCACGAGGATCAGGGCGCCGAGCCCGACGGTCAGCAGCAGAGCGGCGAGCGAGTTGAACCGGCCGGCGCGAGGGGCGGTGCTCGTCGGCAGGGCGACGGCGGCAGCGACGGCGAGGGCGCAGAAGGGGACCGCTGTCCACAGCCCGGCGAGGGCGTGTTCGTCGCTGAGCGTTCCGGCCACAAAGCCGCCGGTGCCGATGGACAGGAGCAACGCGCCGACCAGAACCGACATGCCGACACGGCCGTGTTCGGGCGAGCGGGACCGCAGGATGCCCGCCAGCAGCGGGAAGAAGCCGACCACCGCGCTCTGGAGCACCATGCCGACCGCGAGCGTGGCGGTGGTGGGCCGGGCGGCGATGAGCAGCGATCCGACTGCGACCATGGTGACGGCGATCAGCAGCAGTCGCCGGTGGCCCCACATATCGCCCCAGCGCGAGAGCAGCGGGGTCAGTACGGCGAAAGCAACCTGCGACAGCAGGTACAGGTTGTTCTGGCCCACGCCGCCGATGCCGACGTGGGCGCCCACGACGGGCAGCAGCGGGGTCAGATACCCCTGGACGACACCGCTGCAGACCACGATGAGGATCATCGTCGCGATCAGTCCACGGCCCCGGCTGATGGAGTTCGTCACGGTCTCACCTTCTTTCCCTTGGCTGGAATACGACGTGGTGGCTAGAGTGCGACCGAGGAGCCAACGGGACGGGAAATCGACGGTAACCGTCACTTTGAGAGGACTTGCTGTTGGATTCGGTCATCGTGAGCGAGCTCGATCTTGCTCTCGTGCACGCGCTGCAGGTTCGCCCCCGGGCGCCGTGGGCGGATCTGGCGCCTCTGCTGGGTGTCACCCCGGTGACACTGGCCCGCCGCTGGGAACGGCTCACCGCGCAGGGGCTGGCCTGGGTGTCGGCGGTGCCAGGGCCGTCGTTCTCCTGCAGCGGCTGCACGGCCTTCGTCTTCGTCCGGTGCGCTCCGGCGGCCCGGCAGCGCCTGGCCGGGCAGGTGGCGCGGCTGCGGGAGGCGGTGACCGTCGAACTGGTCGCTGCGGGAGCCGCCGATCTCCTCGTGGACGTACTGACACCGGACCTCGCGGGCATGCACCGGTTCGTGAGTGAGGACCTGGCCACCCTGCCCGACGTCCTCGACATGGAATGCGTGTTCGCCACCTCCCTCTACACAGAAGGCTCCCGGTGGCGACTGGGGTCGCTCGACGCGTCCCAGCTCTCCGTGCTGGGAAGGACCGGCACCGTGGACGGACCCGGGGGCGCCGTCTTCGATCCGGGCCCGCTGGACCACGTGCTCCTCGACGCGCTGGTGCGGGACGGACGCACCCGGCTCGCGGAGCTGGCCGCTCTCACCGGGAGCAGCGCCGCCACCGTCCGGCGGAGGCTCGGCCGGCTCACCGCGAGCGGAATCGTGGCGTTCCGCTGCGACATGGCCCCCGCCGTGTCAGGGCTGCCGGTGTCCGTCACTTTCCGCGGCCGGGCCGCGGCGAACGACGTGAACCGGCTGCACCGCACCCTCGCCACGCTGCCCGAGTGCCGCTTGCTGGCCGCCGTCACCGGTTCCGCCAACGTGCTCGCCACCTACTGGCTCCGCGACGTCGGCTCAGTCCAGCAGCGCGAGACCGCGGTCTGCGCCCAGTTGCCCAGCCTCGACGTCACCGACCGCGTCCTCGGCATGCACACCGTGAAGAGGATGGGGCATCTGCTGGACGGGGAGGGACGGCAGGTGGGGATCTGCCCGATCCGGCCGTGGTGAGGCGGTCCGGCCCCGCCGGGCGCGCGGCCCGGCACGGACGACGGTCACCCCGTCGTGACACCCGGCGTCACCCACCACGGAGACGACATCGGACGCTGGCTCACCCGGCAGCGACGGGACTGGGCCCAGCACAACGAGGAACAGCGGCGGCGCCTGGGCGAGATGGGCGTGAAACCGGCCGCACGGCCCCAGAAGAGCGCAGCGCGAACCAACGCGAAAGCTGGGCAGGGCAGGGCTCCGACGCGCTCACACGGGGCGTCGCAGCCCTCCAGCAATACATCGAGAGAGGGCGCGATGCCCGGCCCGGGGCCACGTCGAGGTCCTCCCCGACGGCACCGAGCACCGCACCGGCATCTGGATCGGCAACCAGAAAACCCGCCGCAACAAACTCGACGCCAACCAGCTCCGCACACTCGCCGAGCTGGGAGTGCAGTGGGCCGTGTTGCAGCACAGAACACCGCCCTGATCTTCTACGCCACCCGACGAACTCCCCCGTCCCGACGCAAAGCCACCAAACGCCGCACCGACAGCCCCCGCAACACCCGAACCGACACCACCAGCAACGCCATGCCCGACCCCTCCGAGGCTGGCGGCTGTACTTCCTGATCCACCCACCGATCACACCAACCCCCGGCCGGCCACGGATCAGAACTCACAAAACCGAGACAGCATCACCCCACCTGCAATAAACGCCCAGGACAGCAATCCCACACCGATCCCTCACACCCACGACAGTGACCCCCTGCCCCGAAACAGCCACCGACCAGCACCAACACACCAAAGCCCACTGTCTCTCACACCACTGCCACGAAACCAAGAGATCGCACTCAGGGCTTCGGCTTCCGCCGGACCACCGCTGTACCGGCTTCCAGGTCCACCCCCATGCGGGGCGGCGCGCCGTCCAGCGCGTCGTCCTTCAGGACCTGTTCCTCCACCCGGTGCTCGATCTCCACGCGCTTCGCCGAGTTGAGGAACGCATGCAGCTCATCAACGACCGAAGCGCCCACACCCAGCCCATGACGCGGTGTGCGGGCCGCGAGGGCATGTCGCAACCAATCAGGTCGGCCGGTACGGACGACAACGTAGCGGGCCGAAGCCAGCAAGAACGGCACCATCACCAGCACGGCCATGACTAAAAGGCTCGACATCATCACCATGCAGGCCCAACGTCCGGCGCCGTGCGGCCGTTCCCGGCGATGTCCACCAATGCGACGGCGGCCCTGGGGGCCACCCTGGGTGTCGCGGGTCTGAAAGGGCGTTTGATGTGGCCGGATTGCGGCTTATCTGCTAGTAGGTCCCTCGCCAGGTTGGCGTGGCCTCGTCCGTTATGCGCTTGGCGAGGTTGTCGATCGAAGCGAGGTGAATCATGGCTTCGGAGCTGGCGGCGAGGGTCTCGTAGTCACGGGCAAGACGTCTGTGCATCATGATCCAACCGATACTCCGCTCCACCACCCACCGCCTTTTCAGGACGTGAAATCCGCGAGTTCCTGGGTTTTTGTCGACGACTTCGAAATCGACTCCGAGTTTCGCGCCGTGTTCGACGACGGCCTTCTTGAAGCCGGTGTCGACCCAGCTCTTGGTGATGGTTGGGTATGTGCTTTTCGCCTGGTCGAGGAGGCGTATCCCCAGGGCGTTTTCAGAGAGGCTGGCGGCGGTGACGGTCACGGCGAGGATCAGGCCGATCGTGTCGGTGAGGATGCCGCGCTTCCGGCCCACGATCTTCTTCGCGGCGTCCGTTCCCTGGCTGGTGACAGGCACATTAGTGGAGGTCTTGACGCTCTGAGTGTCGATGACGGAGGCTGTCGGCTCGGGCTTCCGGCCTTCCTTCACGCGGGCCAGGGCGGTGAGGTCGTAATTGAGCTGGGTGAAGATTCCCTCGTCGCGCCAGGCCGCGTAGTAGAAGTAGACGGTGCCGTGGCCGGGGAAGTCATGCGGGAGGTACTTCCAGGGAATTTCGGTGCGGTTGAGATAGAGGATCGCGTTGAACACGTCACGGAGTTCGACTTTCGTCGGCTGGCCGGTGGGGCGACGTTCGAGGAGGGCATTCCGCCAGGCCGTCAACGTCGGTTCGATCAGGGCCCATCGGGCGTCCGACAGGTCGCTGGGGTACGGCTTTCGATCGCTCACGGCACAGCCTGAGCACGAGCACGCCGGAACCACTCGTTCCGCTGGTGGCTGGGAGGTTCTGCTGCATCTCTACGCCAGACGGGTTTTCGAGCCCAGAAGCGGATGGGGCGGGCGGCGAAGCTATCGCCCCACCGGGCGATGTTCTTCGCTCACGGGCCATCCGTAACGAAATGGGACACTCACATAAGGCGCGTACGGGCTTTGACCTGCATAAACGCCCTCTTAGAGGGCGTTATGTGAGTGCATAGGAGTTTTGTCGTCACCTGAATGTGTGGCGGTGCGGCATCCCGGCCGGTCGGCGGCCATGGGCGTGTTGGGCTGGGCACCGTGAGCGAGCGCAAGCCCTACAAGACCGACGTGAGCGACGAGCGGTGGGCGCTGGTCGAGCCGGTGATCGCCGCGTGGAAGGCCGCGCATCCCTCGGTCAGCGGCCATCAGGGCCGGTACGAGATGCGGGGGGTCGTCAACGCGCTGCTCTACCAGGGTCGGACCGGCTGCCAGTGGAACCTGCTTCCGCACGAATTTCCGCCACCCGGCGCGGTGAAGTACTACTTCTACACCTGGCGTGACGACGGCACCGACCAGGCCATTCACGACCTGCTGCGCTGGCAGGTGCGGGAGATGGCACGCCGGAAGGCGGACCCGAGCCTGGTGGTGCTCGATACCCAGAGCGTGCACGCGGCGGCCGGAGTGCCCGCTGAGTCGACGGGGCGCGATCCGGCAAAAAAGTACCGGGCCGCAAGCGCGGCCTTGCCGTTGACGTTCTGGGGTTGGTGATCGCGGTGGTCGTGATGGCGGCGTCGGCGCACGAGAACGCCGTCGGCATCGCGCTGCTGGACAAGGTCGCCGCCGACACCGACGCCGTGGAGAAAGCCCTGGTCGATCAGGGCTTCAAGAACGCCGTCATCGCGCACGGGGAGAAGGTAGGCATCGAGGTGGAGGTCGTGGAGCGCAACTCCGCGCAGACCGGGTTCGTTCCTCAGGCCAAGCGGTGGGTCGTGGAGCGCGCCTATGGGATCTTGATGCTGCACCGCAGGCTGGTGCGCGATTACGAGCATCTGCCCCGTAGTTCGGAGTCGCGGGTGTGCTGGGCGATGACCGCGGTGATAGTGCGCCGGTTGACCGGGGCGGCCGTGCCGGCTTGGCGCACCGCATGACCGGCGGGGAGCTGACGCTCGGCGCAGTGCTGGCGCGGCTGGAGGAGCGGGAACGAGAGATCACCGCGCAAGCCGAGGAGACGCGGGAACGGATCACGCAGCTGACCGCACAGCTCGACGAACTCGGCCGGGCCGCCGAGGAAGTTCGGATCACCCGCAAGACACTGCTGGAGCTGCCCGACCCGCAACCGCCCGCGCCGCCGGCACCGAAACTGCCGGATCATCCGGCCTACCAGCAGATCATGGCGGTGTTCACCGCGGCCGACCATCCGCTGCGGGCCCGGCAGGTGTGCGAGGCGATGGACCTGGCGGTCGCGCCCAACAACATCAACAACGTCCGCCTGAAGCTCAAGCGGCTGGCCGACCGCGGAATCCTGACCGAGACCGAGCAGGGCTTGTTCTCCCAGCCCCGGCCGTAGTCGACCGACTTCGTCACGACCTGCCCGATCGCCCCACACGAAACGAAGAATCGGGCATCAGGTCTCATACCGCCCTCTTACAAGAGCGACAGCTCACGACACGCTAATTTGGGGCACCCCAAAGCAGAGGAGAGCCCCGTGGGCAAGGTGGTCATGTACAGCTCGGTGTCGGTGGACGGCTTCGTCGCGGACGAGAATGACCAGCCCGGACCGCTGTTCGACTGGTTGTCCAGCGGTGACGTCCCGTTGGACGAGAGCGGCGAGCTGAAGGTGTCGCAGACGTCCTACGACTACACCCGGCCGTACTGGGACCAGATCGGAGTCACGATCGTCGGCCGCCACGTCTTCGACCTGACGGACGGCTGGGACGGGAAGCCGCCGGGCGGGATCGACCACGTGGTCGTCGTGACGCACCGGCCGGAGCCCGAGGGCTGGGACCCCGAGGCGCCGTTTCACTTCGTCGACGGCGTTAAGGCAGCCGTGGCCAAGGCGCAGGAGCTTGCGGGTGACCGCATGGTCGAGGTCGCCGCCGGCGACGTCGGTGGCCAGGTGCTTGCCGCGGGCCTGATCGACGAGGTGCGCATGGACGTCGTACCCGTCGTGTTCGGGTCCGGCAAGCGCTACTTCGGGTCGGTCCACGCGCAGCACCTGTTGGAGGATCCTGACGTGGTGATTCAGGGCAACCGGGTGCTCCACCTGCGCTATACGGTGCGCCGTTGACCGATCTGAGCGGGTAAGCGAAGAAGTCCACTGCGAACGGTGACACAAGATCGGGCCTCCGGCTGCGTTTGCGCATCGCTGTCCCTGGTCGGGCAGCCGACGCCGATCCGCCCCAGCACCTCACCTGCGGCAACTTCAACTCAAGATCACTGGTTGCCGGATTCGGCGGCTACCTGATCGGGCCCGGCTCGACCAGGCGGCGTCGCGTCATTGTGTGAGGACGCGGGCCTTGGCCCCGGCTGCACGAGGTCTTCCTCGCCGAACTGCGCGGCGTGAACGCCCTGGACTTCTCCCGCGCGGCGGTCGACGGCTCCCACATCCGCGCGTTAAAGGGGGCTCCACGACCGGACGAAGCCCCGTCGACCGGGGCAGGACGGGCAGCAAGCATCACCTGATCACCAACGCCACCGGTATCCCGCTCGCCGCCACCTTGACCGGCGGCAACCGCAACGACGTCACCCAGCTCATCCCGCTGCTCCAAGCCGTGCCGCCGGTGCGCGGCAAACGCGGCCGGCCTCGGCGACGCCCCGACGTCGTGCTCGCCGACCGCGGCTACGAGCACGACAAGTACCGCCGCCTGGTCTGGGCTCTCGGCGTGAAATCGCTGATCGCCCGCCGGGGCACAGAACACGGCTCCGGACTCGGAACCCAACGCTGGGTCGTGGAACGCGCGTTCGCTCACCTGCACTGGTTCCGCCGCCTGCGGATCCGCTGGGAGATCCGCGACGCCATCCACCAAGCCTTCCTCACCCTCGGATGCGCACTGATCTGCTGAAGACGCCTGAACTCACTCCGCCAGGAGTCCTGAGCGGCTTGCGGTCGGCCGGGGGCACCAGGGCAGCACGCGGGTCGTCCAGCCAGCTGCCTCACGTCTCCCGGGCTCTCCCGGTCACCCCCGTCCAGCCCATACGATCACGCACATGTCGATCACCTCGCCCATACCAGTCCTGCGCAGTTCCAACGGAACCGTGCTCCAATTCGACGGCGATGCGCTGGTGTTGCACCGGACGGCCGAGGAGGTTCGGATCCCCCTCCTGGCGATCAGGCGCATCCGCTCCGAGGGTCGCGCCGTCGCCGTCGAGCTCACCGCCCCCGCCGGGACAGCGCCCTGCGTGCACCGCGTCGACGACGTGAGCAAGGCCGCCGTGAACCTGTTCGCCGACGCCGTCAACGCGGCCCTGCCTGTGCGCACCGAGGAGGCCGAGACGGTCGACGGCTCAACCCTGGTCACCGCCCGCGCCTTGACCGAGTCCCGGGAAGAGCGGCGAAAGCGCAGGCGAAAGATCTGGACGCTCGCCGTCGGCCTCTTCTTCTTCGCCCTCGCGCTCGCTGTCGGGATCCACGGGGAGTGGACCGTCGCGCTCGAGATCCTGCTGGTCGGCCCCTTCGGCGCGGGGATCATCGCGTTCGGCGCCATGGGGGCGGACAACGTGTACCGCAAGTGGTACCTGCCCCGGAACGGCATCACCGTCGAGGCAGGGAGAGCCGGGAGCACGCACATCCTGGGCGGCAGGTTCGGGACCTACGTGTACACGGACCTGCACGGCGTCAGCCGCGTCGCGCACCACAGGAGCAACGCCCCGACCGTCCAGGTCGCCTACCACCCGGACAAACCGCACCTCGTGACCGTCTGCGAATCACGGTCCAGCACGGCCGGGGACGCCGCCTTCGCCATGCTCCTCCTCCTCTTCGGACTCGGCGTCGAAGGCGTTGTCATCACCCTGGCCGTCGCCGCCTTCCTGGGCATGTACCCCGGCTACTGACGCCGTGCCGGTGCGGACCGGGCGGGCCCCAGCTCCGGCAAGAGCGTTCACCGGGAGGCGCCACTCACAACGATCATGTGCACTGGCCGGCAGAGCTGAAGCATGGTCCAGACCTTCCCCCGGTTCGGCCACGCGCCTCAAGAGTCTCTTCGTACCGGATCCCGCAAGGATCGGGTAGTACCGGCCGCGACGGTTTGACTCTTGCTTACGACCGACCCGACGGGTGTCCTGGCGTTGATCTGTCGACCGTCCGGCCAGGCACGCAGCAAGCGCTGCCGCCGGAAGGACGTGACCATCCCCTCGTAGCGTAGAGGCCTTGACTGCAGGGGAAGTTGGGGGTCATGGCAGAGAAGCGACGGAAGTTCGACGCGGAGTTCCGTGAGGGGGCTGTGCGGATCGTCTCCGAGACCGGTCGACCGATCGCGCAGGTCGCGAAGGGCCTGGGGATCAACGAGACCACCCTGAGCACCTGGGTGTCGAGGGCGAAGAAAGCCAGCGGGGACGGGACGCTGAGCGTGCCCGAGCGCGAGGAACTGGCCCGGCTGCGCAGCAACTCATCGTCCCTGTCCGTACGTCCCAGCTCCCAGCCGCCATCGACAGTGCGGGCTTGCCCAGGTTCACCTTGGGCTTGCCCGCCCGTGTCGGCAGACAACCGTTGTCACCAGTCCCCCACGACCGCCGGCCCCGAATCGGAAGGACGGGGGAGGAACCCGGCCCGGGGGCGGCTCGTCACAGGGGCAGTACGGCCTCCACCTTTCACCGCACAGCCTTCGTCACCGCCACCGTCCAGGGGGACCCCATGCGTACACGCGCCGCACGAACCGTCGATCTGCTCGTCGTATTCGCCCTGTTCACTGTCGGAACCGGTGCCGTCACCGGCTGCGGCAGCGAGAAGGCCAGAGGCGGCACACAGGTCCGCGACGCCGACCCGGCACCCGAGTCGAAGGCCCGCGCCCGCCAGGTCGCCGATGCCTGGGACGGCTCCAAGGCCGCCGAGGTGTGGGCCAAGGGCTACTACCCGATGAGCGAGGTGGTCCAGCTGCCCGAGAACGCCTTCCGCAACGGAGACGACAAGCTCGCTTACGCGGCCCGGAACCTCGTCCTGCGCGGCGAGCTCCCCGCCACGTCGCAAAAGGACGGACAGGTGAAGTGGGAGAGCGGAGGCTCGCTCACGTTGCCCCTGATGGGGGCGCGGGAGGCGTTCGCAACTGTGGCCGGCGGCAGCACCGACGAACCACACCTCACCGTGACCGGGGTCAAGCTGGGCGAGATGTCCCTGGCCACCAGCCGTGGCCCGGCGACAGTTCCGGCCTGGTCGTTCGCCCTGGAGGGCTACGACACCCCGCTCAAGCGGGTTGCCCTCAGCCCGTCGAAGCTCCCCAAGACGCCCATCAAACCGGCCGGGGAAGTACCCACCGACGAACTGGCGCCGCTCGGCCGGATGATCAGGGTGGCTGGGGACGGCCGCACCGTCACCGTGGTGGCCACCCACGGAGCTTGCGACGACGGCCCCGCCGTGGACGTGCTGGAGACCAGCGGCAGCGTAGTGCTGTCCGCATCTGTCGTCGGGACCAAGGACGGTCCCTGCACCAAACAGCTGCTTGCGAAAGAGGTGACGGTGAAGCTGGACCGGCCAGTCGGCGAACGTCTCCTCCTGGACGCGTTCACGGGCCGACCTGTGCCGTACGAGAAGAACGGGCTCTCAGCCGGCCAGAGCCGAGTGCACAGTGGTCGAGAAGGAGACCACTCCGCCGTACTCACAGAAGAACAGGCGATCGTCGCCGGCGGTCCGAAGTCCTCGGTAGGGGTTCCTTCCTGAGGCCGTAATCATTCCGGCGCTCTCCGATACCGGTTCATCACCTCCCGACGCCGTGACGGTCCGAGCTGGGAGCCCCGAGCCCGACACCCCCAAGCCCGAAGGACCGCCCGCACTCCGCAGCTCCTGATGTTCGCCACGTCGGTCATCGAGACGTCAACCGTCGTCGAGCGGGCCTTCGGCCCTGGCCTTCTGATCGATCTGACAGGCGTAAAGCACCGGGAGGTCACCTACGACGTCGACGACGGCTGGGGCCCGACCAAGCACAACTGGACCAGGTCCGTCGATTCCCTGAGCCTGCTCGCGCCCCAGCTGATCCAGCAAGACACGTCGCTGCCAGCCGCCGCCTGATCCGGTACATCACGATCGGTACGCCAAGCCGCGCTCCTCCGTGAGAAGGCGCGGCCTGGCGGTGGGCTCGGGCAGCAGTCCGCCTCGGCAGCGAAGAAGCAGACGTCGAGACGTCCGGTCTTCTCGTTGACGGGGCCGGCGCCGCCCAAGGCCCAGCCGCGGTGTCTGCTCCAGGCCCGGGCACCCGACCAGCACTGGCCCGTGACGGCACGCATCAAGGCGGCGCTTGGCCACAGGCCAGTCTGTGTCCTTGCGTGAGCACGGAGCCGCAATCGACGTCCGGCACCCTCGGAGAACCCACCTCACAGGCCCGCCTGCAGCCTTCTCTCCCCCTCCCCCGCGGCAGCGGGCAACACGAAGCCCCTGACAGGGTGTGACCCGCCCGCTGGGGGCTTCGTGCGCGATGCACGCGCGGACCCGTACACAAGATGGCGCACACTGCTACTCAACTTGATTGCGTGATGTCGGGACCGGCCGCCCGGCAGGAGTCGGCCGTCTCGCTGGCCTATGGGTGTTGCCGAGCAGTCCGTCCGGAGAGGATCCTCCCGTGAACCAGCCCCTGCCGCAGTTGCCGAAGCCCGAGTTCGTCTTGATCCCCATCGAGGCCCCACTCGAGGTGCCCACCCAGATCGCTGTCGATCTCAGGGAGACTGGCATCCCAGGCGGGTTGATCGGATACGAGTACCGGCCGCTGAGCAAGCCGGCGTACTTCGGGGGGATCGGCGAGCGAGGGGTGGTCGCCATCGCGACGAGTGGCCTGTTCGGACGCATTGCCGTCGACGTGGCCAGTGGTCACGTGGTGCAGATTCCCAAGATCGAGTCAGCAACAGCCTGTCACGTGAACAGAGACCTCGACTCCTTCAGCCGATGCGTCGCGGCCGTGATCGCACGCTTCCCGTTCTATGCGGAGGGCGACGAGGAGAGGTGCGAGGAGGTGGCGCAAGAGCTGCACGATCTCGTCTGCAGCATCGACGAGACCGCTCTCGTGCAGAACGGATTCTGGGAGACCTTCTGCGACGACGTGGCAATGGGGGGACTATGAGGACTGGGATGCGTGATCCGGGACCGGTCCCCGCTTTCTGAGCCTCAGGCCGGTGGCACCGAGCCGTTGAGGGGACTCGCTCGAGTGCGGTGCCTGTGGCTTTGTTCACGAGAACTTCGGGCAGCGCGGGCCCCTGCCAAGTTGGCAGGGGCCCGCGGCATGAACAACAGAGGAGCGCCGGGACCTGCCCCTAGATGAGCAGCATTCTGGCCAACACGGCTTACCGTCGGCTGGTGGCCTGGGGGCCCGGCCTCACTTCAGGTGTCGGGCGAGGAACTGGGCCGCGGCGTCCCCCGCGAACTGCGGGACGCCGGTGTGCCCACCCATGTTGGCGTGCAGCGTCTTCTCCTTGGAGCCGAAGGCGTCGAACAGGTCCAGGGCCGCCTGCCGGTCGTTTCCTTCGTCGTCCCACTGCAGCAGGACGTGCAGCGGAATGGTGACTTGGCGGGCCTCCTCGAACATGGTGCGAGGGACGAAACTCCCGGCGAACAGAACGGCGGCCGAGATGCGCGGCTCGACCACCGCCAGTCGGGTCCCGATGGAGATCACTCCCCCCGAGTACCCGACCGGGCCGCCGATCTCGGGCAGCGACAGGAAGGCGTCCAGGGCGGCCTGCCATTCCGGGACGGACTTTTCGACGAGCGGGAGGATGAGGGCGTCGATGATCTCGTCGCTGACCGGCTCGCCGGCCTTCATCGCCCGGCGCAGGTCGGCGCGGGCCTGCTCGACGGCGGCCCAACGGGGCCGGTCACCGCTTCCAGGGAGCTCGATGGTGGCCGCGGCGAAGCCATCCGCTGCGGCGTGCCGGGCCCGTCCCGCCAGCCGGGGGTACATCTTGTGCAGTCCGAGCGGGGGGTGGCCGAGCAGGATCAGCGGCACCGGTGCGGATGCAGATGCAGATGCGGGCATCCACAGGATGCCGGGGATCTCGCCGAGGGTGAATTCGCGCTCGAGGACGCCGCCATCGAGACGCTGTTCAGAAGTGAAGTGCATGGTCGTGCCTTTCGGGAGTGCCCTTGAACGGCGCTCCTGGACGACCTTCGCCCGACCGTGACCCCGGAGGAGAGCACCCATGTCGATACTGCGTTCACGGGTACCACCTCCTCGTTCTCTCGCACGGCCTCCGGAAAAGTAGCAGTGGCCGCCGTGGTCCGCCAAACGGATTCTTGCGCGGGCTCCCTGGCCGGACGCCAAGGAGTCTGAACACTACGCAGAGCTACTTGAGGCCTCATCGCGGCTTCCCGAGGCGAGGCCCAGCGACGGCGGGGCGCGCTGGGGGCGCTGTCGTTTCTCATGAACATCGAACACGACGTGCCGCCGACGCCTCCCAATCTCAGGCTCTGGCTCACTTTCCGTGGAGGGCTGACTGACCGTAATGTCGCCCCCCATGACCACCAGTGAGAGGCTGACGTGAGCCAGTACTACGACTTGGGCGACCAAACCCTGTGGAACCCGTCCAACGAGGCGTCCCGGCTGTTCATGAGCCAGGTCACCGTCTATCAAGCCGAATTGGGTCTGCCATCCGGCATCGGCCCCATGGAAGCTGACGAGTGTCAGATCGACCCCATCGCATTCGCAGCGTTCGTCGACGCCCTGCTCGCCTGGCATAGCAAAACCAGGCACGCCGTCATTACCACCCTGTCCGAAGGGTTCGTTGCCACGGTGCTGGCCTTGGCTGAGAAAGCGAACATCGAGGTGAACTGGCAGGCGGCCGAGCGCGCCGAGAGCGGCTATCTCAAGACGGCTTCGGATCCCCATGCAAAGGAGTGGACAGCCGCACTGCAGCAAAAGTCACGCGAGCTCACCCGACACATGGCGACCTGAGGCTCATCTACCAGCACCCGCGGCAGGCTCGCAACCGTTGCCCTACGTGTAGAGCAGGACACGCTTGCGGAGGAGATCGCAGCCGGCTCGGCCGAACATCTGGCGTTTGAGCATCTTGATCCGGTTGACGTGTCCTTCGACCACGCCGGAACTCCAGGGCAGGGTGAGGCCAGCGATGACGGCGTCCCGGGCTCCTATCGTTGGTCAAGCGGCAGCGAGCCACTCGCGGTAGGTGCTGGCGAAGGCGTCATCACGGCGAAGGCCTCGCTCGATGTTGGAGATGACGGCGGGCCAGACCCCGAAGTGGTTCGCGGCGGCGGTGAGCGTGATGTTCTTGGCCTGGCGGGCTGGCCTGAGGTCCGCGATCTCGGGGACCTCGACCGTCGTGGTCAGGAGACGGAAGACCTCACGTGCGATCGCGCGCTTGAGAAGCCGGAGGATCTCCTTCTTCGTCCGTCCGGCGTCGGTCTGTCGGGCAACGTAGTCACGGGTGCGCTGATCTCGGCGCATACGGACGAGCGCGATCCGGTGGAGGGCCGCGTTGGCCGCGCGGTCCCCGCCGCGGGAGAGCCGGTGCCGGTTGGTCTTGCCGCTGGAGGCCGGAACCGGGGCGACGCCGCACAAGGCGGCGAAGGACGCCTCCGTGCGCAAGCGGGCGGGATTGTCACCGGCCGTGATCAACAGCTGGGTCGCGGTGTCGGGCCCGATGCCGTAGGCGGCGCGCAGGCCAGGGTTGAGCCGCGTGACCAGGACGTCCAACTCCGAGGTCAGAGCCATGTGTTCGGAGGTCAGGCTCTGGACGCGCCGCGCGAGCGTGCGCAGAGCGGTCAGGACCGGACCGTGGATGGGATCGCTGCCGATGCGGAGCCGGACCAGGGCGGCGACGCGCATGTCGCCCCGCAGCACCTCGTACGTCGCGCGGATCCCGTCGGGTGCGCAGATCAGGATGTGTCCGATCTGGTTCAGTGCCGCGGTACGGGCCTTGATCGCGGATCGTGCCGCGTTGTGCAGAGCCCGGATCCCGGCGACGGCATCGCCCTTGGGGGCGCTGGTGGCCCGGCCGGACACGACCGCCCGAGCGGCGGCGTAGGCGTCGATCGGATCGGACTTGCCGATCCTGCGGCGCTCGGCCTTGTCCGGCCGGTTGACCTCGATCACGGTCAGGCCGGCCTCGCGGGCCGCTCGCGTGAACCCCGAGCCGTAGGAGGATGTGCCTTCCACCCCGACGGAGACGACAGTGCCATGAGCGGCCATGAACGCGATAGCAGCCGTGTATCCAGCGGCCGTTGTGGGGAACTCAGCGTCGGCGAGCTGCCCGCCGCGGTCAGTCACCACGGCGACGTGGATGGTGTCGGCGTGGGAGTCCACTCCGCCGATCACCACGTGTTCGACGTCGGCTTCGGTGTCCGTTCCTGTCATGCTGGAGATGCCTTCCTGACCGGAGGTGGCTCCGGCCGGGCGGGGCAGACAGGACAGTGATGGGGCCTTTGGCCAGGCTCCTGACTTGTTCAATTGAGCCCAGACGCTCGGTCTGCAGCCGTAGCGTCCAGGGTGTCGGTCGGCACGGGCCCGCAGTGCTCCTTGCCGCCCTCGGGCTGGCTCACTGATAGCGTGCCGCCGCCGGCCGACACCCGCGCGGTGTGGCTCGACAGAGGCATGAAGGTGACGCAGTGACTTCAAGTCAGGGTGCCCACCGCACTCCCGTTCCTGTCTGATCGAGTGCGAGGGCAGCAGCCTGTGATCCTGATCGGTGTCGATCCCCACAAGTCGTCCCACACCGCCGTCGCCGTTGACGCCGCGGGCCATCAGGTGGCCCATCGCCGGTTCGTCGTCAACGCCGGGACCTACCGCCAGCTGATGCGCTGGTGCGAGCGGTGGCCCGACCGTCGTTTCGCTGTCGAGGGTGCTGGCGGCCTGGGCCGCTCGCTCGCCCAACAGTTGGCCGCCGCGGGCGAGAACGTCGTCGACGTGCCCTCCACCCTGTCCGCCCGAGCCCGACTGCTGGCCACCGGAGGAGACCGCAAGACCGATGCCAAGGACGCTCTCCACGTTGCCCAGGTCGCCCTCTTCCGCCACGACCTGCGACCCGTGGTCCAGGAAGACCAGACCACGATCCTGCGGCTGCTGACCGAACGGCGCGACGACCTGGTCCACGAGCGCACCCGCGTTCTCAACCGAATGCACGCCGTTCTGCGTGATCTGCTGCCCGGCGGTGCCCCCACGGGGTTGTCGGCAGACAAGGCTGCCGCTCTGATGAAGGGCATCCGGCCAGTCACGGCCACCGACAACTGCCGCCGAGACATAGCCCGTGACCTGCTGGCCGACCTCCGCCGTCTGGACCGGCAGGTCAAGGACAACGAGGCCGAGATGCGCGAGGCTGTCGCGGCCACCCGCACCACGCTGACCGTCCTGCCGGGCCTGGGCACCGTGCTGGCCGCGAAGGTCATCGGCCACATCGGGGACATCAGCCGTTTCCCCACCGAGCACCACTTCGCCAGCTACACCGGAAGCGCGCCTCTGGACGCCTCCAGCGGCAACAACGTCCGACACCGACTCAACACCGGCGGCAACCGCGCACTGAACTCGGTCCTGCACACGATCGCCGTCTGCCAGATCCGTGACGGCGGGCGCGGACAGGACTACTACCTGCGCAAGATCGCGGAGGGCAAGACGCCTGCAGAGGCTCGAAGGGCCCTGAAACGGCGTCTGTCCAATGTGGTCTACCGGATCATGAAACGTGATCAACGGCCCCACCTCGTTCAGGCCGCTTGACACACAGAGGCGCTATAAGGTCATGATCCCTCGTGTTTCGCAGTGTTGAGTGATCATGTTCCGGCGGCGGCCCAGGCTGTGAGGACGGCCTGGATTTCTTCGGGTCTTGCCTGGTGGGGGTGTGGGTCGCGAAAACGGTGGGCGATGATGGTGCGGCGGAGTTTCGCGGTCATGTCCTCGAACGAGGGCTGGGTCTTGGTGGTGTACCAGCGGGCCCTGGCGCGGTGCTCCTCGGTGTCGGCGGGTTGGTGGCCGACCAGCGCGTACCAGGCGGTGACCACGGTGTAGGCGAGCAGGCCGAAGGGGACGGTGCGTTCGACCGCGAGGCGGGTGCGGTTGCGGGCCTCGCCGACGCCGAGGGTCTGTCGGGCGTCGTAGAAGGTGGTCTCGATCGTCCAGCGGGACGCGTAGCGTTCCACGATCTTTTCGGCTGGCGTGGTGAGGTCGGTGGTGACCAGGGCGGCGCCGTAGCCGCGGTCCAGGCTGGTGCCGGGGCCGCAGTTGCTGTCCCACACCAGCACGACCCGGACCGGTTGGGTGTGGAAGGAGCCGTACCACAGGCAGGTCCGCTCGGCGAGGAACACGGTGTCGGTGCGTCCATAGCGGCGGACCTTGGTTCGGTGCCAGTCCAGCAGTTGGGAGAGGTCGGTGGGTGTGCCCAGGCGTGGGCCCCGGGTGCGCGGGCGTCCCTTCTTGCCCGTGCGCGGGGGCGGGAGTTCGTGCAGCACGGAGGTGACCTTCAGGCGGCTGGTCCAGGTGATCCGCGGGTCCAGGCCGCGCAGGTGCTCGCCGACGTAGGCGGCATCCCCGACGGTGTGCACGATGCGGTCGGGGAAGTGGGCGGCGAGCAGTTCGATCATCTCGCGGGCCAGGGCGATCTTCCCGGTGTGCCGGGGGCGCCACAGGCGGGCCAGGACCGGCAGGCACACCGGCCTGGTCAGGAACGGCACGGTTACCACGATCCCGGCGACGACCCAACAGTTGCCGAAGCCGGCCGGGCGCGGCCCCTTCGCGGCACCGTCGTGCTGCCAGGCAGCACCGAAGACCGTGCGGCCGGACCGCTTGAACAGGGTGTCGTCAACCGCGACCTGCAGCGGTGCACCGTCCGGGAGAAGGCGTGACACGACCAGCGTGGCCAGGGCCAGGCCGACGTCGTCGGCCGACCAGCGGGCGGTGGAGAACAGTCGGTGGCACCGGGCGTGGTGCCACACCTGCTCCAACCCCGTGCCCAGCAGCATCCCGCACACGGTGCGGCGGCGGGTCTGCGCGATCAGCCCGGTCAGCAGAACGCTGAACGTGCGGAACGTCGGAGCGGTGAAGCAGGAACGGCAGACAGCCAGGAAAGCGAACAAGGACGGCGGTATCGTGCCCACTGGAAGCATCGGCGGATCACTCTCAACAGGGTGAAACAGACACTGCCGATGCTTCTGTCTGCCCGTCACACCCCATGAGAGGTACGGCCTCTCACCACCCGATCGAGCGCATCATCACACACCGGTTCACCGACCCAGTGATCCAAAAAGTGCGAAACACGAGTGATCCTGCGGGTGCCGATAAATCATCCGGCCTGGTCAAGCGGCATGTCGGTACTCATGAAGGGTTCCGCTGAGTCGGTCTCGTCGGCCGACCTCCAGGTACCTGATCTGTGCTGACACGCTGATCGGTTCGGGTAGCGGGCGGAGCGGTGCTGCTTGGCCCAGGGCTCGGTGCGGCCGATGGCGGTTGTAGAAGGTCTCGAACTCGCGAAGCGCATGCAGGAGGTGCCTCTGGTTCCAGATCAAGGTGCGGTCCAGGAGCTCCCTGCGGCAGGTCTGAATCCAGCGCTCCACGACGGAGTTCATTCGGGGTATCTGGATGCCGGTGGTGACGACTGTCAGTCCGGCGTCGGCCAGCAGGGCGTCGAAGGACTCGTGCACTTCGAGTCGCGGTCACGAATGAGGAATCGGGCCTGGCTGCCCACGTCCTCGAGGTCCATGAGGAGATTGCGTCCGAGCTGCACGACCCAGTCCGCGGTGGGGTGCGCGGTGGCGCCCAGGATCCGGACGCGCCGGGTGGAGTACTCGATGACGGCGAAAACGTACAGACGCGCCCCGGTGAGGGTTCGGGTGTCGAAGAAGTCGCAGGCGAGCAGCGCGTCGGCCTGGCTGCGCAGGAAGTCGGCCCAGCTCGTGCTCTGCCGTTCGGGCGCGGGTGGGATGCCGTGCTCACGGAGGATCTCCCAGACGGTGGAGGCGGCGACCTTGATGCCCAGCGCCGCGAGTTCGCCGTGGATCCGGCGATAGCCCCACGAGGAATTCTCGTGAGCCAGGCGCAGGATCAGAGCGCGGATCGACGGGACCGTGGGTGGGCGTCCGCGCCGCTTCGGTACGCAGGTGGCGGCATGTCGTCGCTCGAGCAGGTTGCGATGCCACCGCATGATCGTGTCCGGGTGTACCAGCAGCAGGAGCTGGTGCAGCTTCTGCCTCGGGAGGTGGCGGAGCAGGCCGGCGAGGACAGCGCGGTCGGTGTCCGTGAACGTGGGCTTGCCGACCTGGCGTTGCAGGACGAGCAGTTGGTGCCGAAGTGTAAGGATCTCGATGTCTTTGTCCCGGTCGCTCATCGGCAGCAGGCGCAGGAGCGAGAAGGTTTTGGTCGCGGCGAGGTAGGCCAGGCGCAGCAGCACGAGATCATGATGTCGTCCGCGTCTGTGCACGTGAAGACATCGGAGCGGTCCGCGAGCGAGACCTGAGGGGTCAGTCGATCAAGGCCTCCACCTGGGTGGATGATTTATCGGCACCCGCAGGGCCGCACGGGCACGGAACACCGCGAGGGTGGCCGGTGCGGATGCTCGTCATGCTGGGATGCGCTGATCGCGCGGCTCGCGAAGGAGGCGCGGGGAAGAGAGGCTCCAGCCTGCAGCACCGGTGCCGGGACGTTCTCGTTCTCTGACCTGTTCGGCGGCGCAGCCCCGCAACAGCGCCCCTGACCTCTGGTTCAGGCGCGGGCGGCAGGTGTGATGTGCAGGGCGTTCAGGGGCTGCCGGGCCGTCGCGGGCAGGACTTCGAACCACGCCTGGCCATCGCCCAGATAGCGGTCCGCGGCTCTCCAGTAGCGCCAGCCCAGGTCGACGAAACACTCGATGGTCTCATCCGTCGCCCCATGGGCCAGATACTGGCGGTGTACCTCGAGGCGGTCCAAGGCCTGGCCGGTGTTCTCCAGGTGGGCGAGCGCAGCGGCGGCGGCGCGGCGCAGTGGGCTGTTCGGGGCCCAGCGATCGTCCATATGCTCCGCTGCGGTGGTCGACCGCGGCTGTGCGTCGGGCAGGGGGAACACGGCCACGGTGGCTCTGCCCTCTGTGCACCAGCGGTGCAGGTCGATGCGTACCGGACGCGGGAGCAGGTCAGCGATCGTCTCGTAGGCGGGCAGGACGTGGTCCCGGGGTGCGCGGCCAGCGGCCGGATCGGGCGTGATCGCGGCCAGGCGCTGTCGAGCGAGAGTGACCGGCTCGTCGTACCGCCACAACAGGAGCATTTCGATGCCTTCGCCCTCCAGGGCCCGGCGTTCCTGGAACTGGAAGCTGACACCGCGACGCCCGCCGCGCAGGGCCCGACGCATGGGGGTGTAGCCGTCGCGGCCGCTGAACAGGGCGTCGAGGGATTGCTGGGTCCAGCGCTCGTCGGTGGTGTGGTCCACCACCACGTCGATGTCGCCGACCTCCAGGGCTCCGCGGATGTAGGAGCCGAAGAGGCGAATCTCTGTGACCAGGTTCAGTGGCCAGGTGTTCTGTTCCAGCCGGTCGAGCATCTCGTTCAGGATTGCGGTCGCCCGCTCACGCTTCATCCGAATGGCTCCCTGTTCATGACGTGACCGGTGCGGCCGCGGAGAGCAAAGACCCTAGCCCCCGTCACTGACAGCGACAGCTCTTTTCCCACTGCGAGCCTGGCCGGAAACAGTGTGTGCTGCACCCCGCGGCACAGCTGCCCGGCTGGAGATGACGAGCCTTGTGACAGCTCGCTCAGGCAAATAAGGCACCTGTCCGCTCCGCATCCGACCGCCCTCCATCTTCTCAGCAGTGCCGGACACTGCGTTCGCCGTTGGTCACGTTCCGGGGGAGGCAGTCTTGCGGCTGACACTCTGCCACCCACGCCGAAGAACACATTCCGACAGCGAGTTCGCTCCCGGGCGACGTGGCACATGGATTGCCTACGGGAGATCCGGCTTCTCACGCCACGCCGGTCAGCTCGCCCGGATCACGCCGACCGGTTCCCGACACCGTCGGCGTCAGTGGCGTTTCGCACGGGCGGAGTCGATCCGTGCGAAATCCTCAGGTCCTTCGTCCATGAGCATTCCCTGGGGATCCACCAGCGGTGCCACCACCGGGTGAAGGTCGTCTCCGGCGGGCTCGTCCTCGCCGTCATGCCACCGCGCAACCACCCGGCCTGCGCCCGCCACCAGGTCAGCGAGTTGGAGGGAGGGGTGGTCCACCGAGCGGCCACGGACCAGATCCTGGAGGTGGTTTCCCTTGATGAGGCCGTGGACCAGGCCTACGGCCGTGGCCCCGCGTTCCAGGACGTCGAGTTTGTCGTCGGTCAGCAGCCGCTGGTCGTCCGCGAGGACCTGGAGCTTGCCGCCGTAGCGTATCGACGCGTGGAGAATGACTGTGGGCACGGCGGTGACGAGGGGGTCCGTGGTGTCGTCCAGAAGGGCGTGCTCTCCGGTCGGTGTGGCCCCGGTCGGACGTTCACGGGCGAACTCCTCGGCTTCTGGGCGGGTCTTGCGCAGCATGTCCAGGACCTCTGCTGCTTTCTTCGCCTGGGGGGCTCTGCGGCGGCGGGCGTAGGCGTACGATTCCCGGATGACGGCGTAGAGGTCGTCGACCGTGACGTGGTCGCCCTTGCGGTTCTTCTTGGAGAAGAAGCCCACGGCGGTGGCGATGAGCCGGTCGAAGCCATCACGGCCCAATGCCCGGGGCCCTTCGGTGGCCAGGTCCAGGGCGAATTGCCGGCCCACACCGTTGCTGACGATGTCGTAGCCCATGGCGTTGAACCGCTCCTCCAGCAGGAGGTCGACGAGTTTGGCCGCGACGAAGTAGTGCTTGTCGATCACATATACCGAGGCGCGGTCGTGCAGGGGGCCGCCGGGTGCCAGCAGTTTGCCCAGGAGCCGGCGGCGCTGGCCAGCTCCCCTGCCGGTGAACATCTTTTGGAACTTCACCTCTGTCGCGGACTTCTGGATCCCTGCCTCGCGTCGCAGCGTGTCCACAATCCCGGAGGCTTCGGCGTCGTCGATGGCCACCGAGCCCAGGATCATGTAGCGGTCGCCGCCGTGGAGTTGATCGCCGTGGTAGCCGGACTCGTCGATGGTGATCCACCGGCCGGCGTCGGCACGATCGTCGGTGGGTGCCTGGCGGTTGCGGCGGCTGAAGTTCGCTCCGAGCAGTCCTGTGCCGGCGTTCGGCGCGTGGTCACGTTCGATCATGTCGACATACTCGACGTACGGATCCTTGTGGACAAGTAGCGGCGCATGCTCCGCCTGCCGTCAGTGCACTGGCCTGCGCAGGTCGGCTTCTTCCGGGTGGTCGGCGGTACACGCAAAGATCCGAGCCCTCGTCGAGCAGGTCATGGCAACCCTGAAGACCTGGCGGCTCCTGCGCAAGATCCGCTGCTCGACGACCCGCATCACCAACCTTGTCCAGGCCGTCCTCACCCTGCACCACACCAGCTCGATCACAAGTTGAAGACGGACCCGCAGGAGCTCACAGCCATGGAAGACTGAGGCGTATGCGAAGGTGGAACGCACGAGGAGCAGCATTCTGGGTGGGCCCGTTGGTGTTGCTGGCCGTCGGCTGCTCGACTTCGACCTCACCCCAGCCGGATTTGCCATCCTCCTCGGCAAGTTGGCGGGACGCTTCTGACACGACGAATGCGGCCTGCCCCGACACTGCGCCGGTCCCTTCTGACTTCGTACCCGTCGCCGTGCATGACTTCGACAAGAAGAGCGAATGGTATGGCACTGATGACCTATGGGTGGCCAAACCCCGCCTTCTGGATCTCACGGACGAACGCGAAGAGAGGTACCGCACGAAGTACGCGTCGATAACGCTCGATGCTCAGGGGCGGGCGACTGACCAGAAGGGCGCCCCGCACGTCGACGTCGAACGACTGAACGGATCCGGCTCCGCGCGCGGCAGTACCGGTGGATTTGCCACCGCCGACGGCGACCGGCAGTGGTGGCCGACGGTCATCAACTTCCCCGAGCCCGGCTGTTGGCAAGTGACCGAAATACTTGGCTCCACCGAAGTCCGATTCACCGTGCATGTCGCAGCACGCTGAGCGCGTCCGTGCTCAGGATCGGGGTGCCTGACGGACCGCCCGGGGGACGCCTCGTGTCGACTACGGGCGCTGTCCAAGCCCGCACACGTCCCCCTGTCCTGTCCCACTGCGTCCGGCGTGTGGTGGGCTGCTGACCTGCGCGAAAGCCAGGTCGTTTGCGACCGCTACTGCACTTGATTGGGTGATGTCGGGAAGAGTCGCCCGACAGGAGTCGCTCGTCTCGCGGGCCTGCGGGTGTTGCCGGGGCAGTCCTTCGGGAGAAGATCTCCCCGTGAGTCAGCCCCTGCCGCAGTTGCCGAAGCCCGAGCTCGTCTTGGTCCGCGTCGAGGCTCCGCCCGAGGCGCCCGCCCAGATCGCTATCGACCTCGGTGAGACCGGCATCCCGGCCGGGTTGATCGGATACGAGTACCGGCCGCTGAGCGAGCCGGTGTTCCTCGGGGAGATCGGCAAGCGGGGGCTGGTCGCCATCGCGACGAGTGGCCTGTTCGGACGCATCGCCGTCGACGTTGCCACTCGTCACATGGTGCAGATCCCCACGATCGATTCAGCGAGGGCCCGTCACGTCAACAGCGATCTTGGCTCCTTCAACCGATGCGTGGCTGCGGTGATCGAGCGCTTCCCGTTCTATGTGGACGGCGACGAGGGCAGGTACGAGGAGGTAGCGGAAGAGCTTCGCGATCTCATCTCTGGCATCGACGAGACCGCTTTCGCGGACAACGGGTTCTGGGAGACGTTCTGCGACGACGTGGTGATCGGGGACTATGCGGACTGGGATGCGTGATCCAGCGGCGAACTCGGCCTCGGGTCAGCCGTCCATGATCAGGTCGGTGCCGGCAAGGCAGCCGTCGACAAGGTCCGGGCGATACTGGATCTGCTTGAGCTTGCGCTTGACGGCGCGGGTGATCTGGCCGAGGTCGGCTGCGGCAAGGTTGCCGATGTCGCGCTTGACCAGCGACCAGATGCCCTCCTGCGGGTTCAAGTCAGGCGAGTAACTTGGTAGTTGGAAGACGGTGAGCCAGTCGGCGTGGTCGGCGATGAACTCGCGCATCGGCTCGACCAGGTGCCTACGCACGTTGTCCCACACGAGCACGATCGGGCCGCCGAGCTGGATGTGCGCCCTGACCAGCAGGTCCCGCAGGTCGCGCCAGCCGATCCCCTTCGGCTCGCCCTTGCGGCCCCGGTACTCCCGGACCGAGTAGAATATCCGCGCCCGCTTCCCGGGCCTGTAGCAGGTCAGCCCGGCCATAGACACCCAGCCCGAGCCCCGACCGCGCACCCGGACCACCGGCGTGCAGCCCCTGCGTCCCCAGCTCCTCGCGCGCGGCGGCGTCAACGACAGCCCGGCTTCGTCCTCGAAGACGATCCAGCCACCGTACGCCGCCGCGGTCCTCTTACCAACGGCCATGTCTACTTCTTCCAGACCTCGACCGCCGCGTCGTCGCGTTCGATCGCCCGCCGGGCTGGTTGCTGCCAAGACCAGCCGTGTCGCCTCAGCAGCCGTCAGGTGCCCTCCGGATGGCCTTGGCGGTCTCGCGGCGTCGGGCTGTGGGGCCTTTGAGGGGAAGGAGGGACGACAGCGCCGCCGCAGGATCGTCCTGCTGGGCAAGGCTGTCGTCCGCCGGCACAGTGAGCCCGGTCAGCAGGTCGCGCTGCTCCGGTGCCGGCTGAATTTGGTGGATGCGTTCCATAGCCTGGTCGACGATGCGGGTCGCAGCCTCACGGACTTGCTCGTCGGGATGTTCGACGAAGTGGTCCCCGCTGTTAGGGACGGTCCGCTCGCAGGAATAGGCAGCCCACCGGGGAACTTGAAACGGTTGATCACGAGTCTCAAGCCCGAGGAGATGTTGTGCCCACGCCCAACCGTCAGCCTGATGTCCTGATACAGGAGTTGCTCGAGGCCCTCCCCCAGCAGTGGGGCTACAGCCCCGACTACACCCCCGCGGACCCATCGGCCGAGTGGTACGAGCTGGACATGCGTGAACGGGCCAGGGACACGCGCCCCCAGGCCGTGCATCTGCGGCCCGGTGAAAAGATCGTCCACGACTGGCGCCTGGCATTCTCCCGCGATCAGGACGGTCGCAGCATCGACGGCGCGATCATAGGGGTCTTGCGAAGTCCCGGCGGCGCGCGCCAGCTCTTCGTCCACTACCGCAACGTGGACGCCGGCCCTGCGGGCCTGTTCCGTCGCTGGGCGGAACACGCCCCGGCTCATGGGATCGCTCACTGGCTTCAGCAAACCGCCAGGGCCACCGACATCGAACTGATCGAACGTGCTCTGACAGAGGAACGCAAGGATCCCTCACTGGGGAAGAACTGGTTCCCCGGGCCCTCCGTGCTCGTGCTTGACACCGAAACCACCGGCCTGTCCACCGATCAAAACCGCGTCGTCGAAGTAGCGTGGCTGCTGGCCGACCACGCCCCGCGACAGTGGCGCAGCCACCTGATCAACCCTGGGCTCCCCATGCCCGCCGACACCTACACGGTCAACGGCATCGACGACTCCCTGGTGCACGCCGAGGGCAGCGATCCTGCGAAGACACTCGACGACACCCTGGACGCGATCGCAGAGCACCTGCGTGACGGTGCGGTGCTGGTGGTGGCGAACACTGAATTCGACCTGCCGTTGCTGGATGCTGAATGCCGACGTTACAGCCTCCGCCCGCTCGCCGCCCGCGTCGGAGTGGAACATCTAAAGGCGGTTGACCCGATACGCCTCCACCAGAAACTGTTCGGCGCCCGCAAGGGCCACAGCACCCTCCCCGCGCTGGCCGAACGATATGTTCCCGGTGGTGCGCTTGGCTCGCACACGGCGCTTGGCGACTGCCACGCTACCTTTCATGTCCTAGCCGCTCTACTGCGTCAAGAGGGGGAGAAGATCGCGCGTCGCTCCATCCTGGACGACACCCACCGGCGCACGACTGGTGCACAAGCCCCTGAATCCCGGCCGCGCCCCGCCCTGCATGACCTGTTGGCGCTCAGTAGCTACTGAGCGCATCCGGCCTCCGCCGCTGCCAACCACTTCCGGGAAGAGCGCCCCCTCCGACTCCAACGTCCGCGCCGGTCTGAACCACTGGTCCGGGTCGCGGCCCCTGCACACGCCAGCGTATCCCGTCGGGAGGGTCGAAGGGATGCCGGTTGGCCGCCTTGACCAGCAGTTTGTCGATGCTGTCGGCGCGGGCGAAGCGGCGCACGGTGGAGTGGTCCAGCCGCAGCTCCCGGCCGATCGCACGCCACAGGTGCCACCCGTCAGCGACCTGGATCGCCTGCGGGGCGCCGGTCCTGGCGGCAGCTTGTCGGAGAGCTCCACTCGGTGCATCCCGGCCCTCATCGTTCGCGGTCTGCGGATCCTACGTCCGAGCAGGCCATCCCGGCCCCCAGTGTGCACGGTCCGTCCCGAGGGGGACTGCGCAAGCGGGTTCGCCCGGGACCTGGTTCCATGGCCCAGCCGGCGGCGCGGACAACAGCGGTAAAGGCGATCCTGTCCCGTCGAGTTCGAGAGCAGTGAGGACGGTCAGGGTGCGCTGCCGTTCGTTGAGGCTGGCTCTGTGGCGTTCCCAGTCGGTGCGGGCGGGTTCGGTGGCAGACTCCTTGAGGAGAGAAGGAGTTGCGCCATGGGGTTTGGCTTCCGGGTCGGTGTGCCGGGAATGAGTGTGCGGGTCTCCACACGAGGTGTGCGTACGTCGGTCGGTCCCCGCGCGGCACGCATCAGCGTCGGCAGCGGCGGAACCCGCGTCTCGTCCGGTCTCGGCCCCTTCTACGCCTCGAGCTCGCTGCGCGGCGGAGGCAGCCGCCGCGGGACGAGCACCCTCCGCACGGCCTCGCGCCCCAGGTCCGTGGCGCCTTCGGCGGCGCAGCTCGACCGGGCACGTCGGCAGGCGGAGCGGGCACAGCAGGATGCCCAGCGGGACGCAGCTATTGCCCAGTTGACGGAGCTTCGTCGGCAGATGACCAGCGTGCATCTGCAGTCCTTCCCGATGGCGCGCCAGCCCGTCGTGCCTGGGCCTCCCCCGCTGGGCCTGCCCTGGGCGCAGGCCGAGGCTCAGGCGTTTCATCTGCAGGGAGTGGGCCGTTTCGCCCGCGCCGAACGCAGCGCGGCCAAGTCCCGTGCGGCCTTGGATGCGCCGTCCTTCCTGTCCGCCGAACAGGCACGTCTGCATGCCGCGCACGCATCGCTGTGCGCCGAGGCGGAACACTGGTGGCAGGCGCTCGCGGCGAACGATGAGGAGACCGTCTGCGAGGCGGTGAACACCGCATTCTCCGACAATCCGGCTGCTGGGTGCGCGGTCGGTGTCGACGGTTCGGTGCTGTCGGTCGTCATGCGCCAGCAGGATCTCGATGCGATGCCCACCCAGACTCCGGGCCTCACGCCCAGCGGGCGCCCCACCCTGAAGAACCTCACCAAACGAGACCGGACCCTGTGGTGGCTCACCTCCATGGGCTCCAACATCATCGCCACCCTCAAGGAAGGATTCGCCACCGCACCCGGCATCACTGCCATCGATCTCGCTGTTCTCACCCGCCTCCCTGACACCCAGCTCCTCGGCTTCGTAGCCTACGGGCGCTGGACCCGCCAGGCCGTCGAGTCGGCACCCTGGCACGAATCCGAGGACGCCCTGCGGTTCCTGGACATCGGGCAGGACGTGGCGTGTTCGGTCACCACGACGGCCTCCGGAACCTTCTCCAGCACGATCAAGGCGCTCGACACCAGCCGCACTGCCGGACTCCAGGACCTCCTCGACCACGCCCAAGAGGACGCGGACACACCGGAACCTTCCCTGGCCGACCTGGACATCGGCCTCGGTGCCAACAGCACGCCAGGTGCTCGTACGCCGGCCACCGGATCTGATCCGTACCGGATCCGTACCTTCGCGGAATGGCAGAGCGACACGGCGACTTCACCGGTCTCGCCCCATCCTCCGAACCCGGTCCCGCAACCGCACCGCAAGCCGCCCACGTCTCTCGTCCCCGGCCAGACAGTGGTGCTGCCGGAAGAGGCTTGGCAAGGAATGCTGATCGCGTTCACCTTCGCCGGAGCGGACGCCGACCTGACTCTCTTCCTTACCGGCGCGGACGGCCGCGTGTCCGACGACCAGGACTTCGTCTTCTACAACCAGCCCTCTGCCGCCAACGGCGCGGCCCGCCTCCTGGGCAAGCAGGACGAGGGCCCTCACGTCACCGAGAAGGCCGCCGTACACCTCACCGCCCTGCCCGAGCACGTCCAACGCGTCGTCGTCTCCATCAACATGGACGTGGACACCGGCCTGACCTGCGCCGCCCTCACCCACGCAGCGCTCTACATGGACTGCGCCACCGGCGCCGCCTGGACATTCCAACCCCCAGCAGATCCCCACATCCGCGCCATGGTCATCGCCGAGCTCTACCGCCACCACACAGACGGCCAACCCATCTGGAAACTACGGGCCATCGGGCAAGGCTGGGCCGACGGCCTCGACGGACTCGCCCGCGCACACGGAGTCGACATCGAGTAACCAACCCCGCTCGACCGTCGGGACGCCCGAAGCCGTCCTCCCCGACGCCCAAGCGAAGGATCGACGACACAAGGTAGGTCCTCACCGCGCCACCACTCCCCTGGCGAGATCACTCCCAGGCGCAGCCAGCGTCTTGGTGATCGGTGTGATGCCGCATCCAGACCACGACGTCGCAGACCCGCAGCACGCTGACCGTTTCGGGTAGTCCGGCAGCCTGCCGCAGGGTCAGCAGCTCGCGCTGGAGGGCGTAGTCGTCGGCGCGTAGGGCGCTGTGCAGGGCGTGCCAGAAGGAGCGTGGTCGGCCGACGGCGCAGCGTACGACGCGGTCGTAGACGGGCAGTAGTCGGGGTCGTTTGCGGGCGAGGAGTTTGTCGGCGGTGACCCATCCGATGCCTGGCTGGTCACAGAGTAGGTGCCACGCTTTGTGTGCCGGTGAACCTGGAGCCAGGTCGGCTTCCGTGGCGTCGGCCATGTCCATGTCCCGGGGAATGGCACGAAGCAGTGTGGAAAGTTGTGTCCCGGCGTGGCCTTCCAGAAGATCCAGTGCGGCAGCCGTGGGAACGGTGACCGACAGGGTTTGCACTGCGATGAGGTCCTCAGCAGGCAGGTCGACAGGCAGTACTCGGAGCCACTTCATCTCTTTCGCATCGGTCGCATTGGGTAAACGCTGCTTCTGGTCAGCAGCGAGGCGTCACCATGAGGGGATGACCGCGACGAACGGCATACAGCGAGCACCAGCTATCAGCCTGTCCAAGGTGCAAGAGCGTGCGCCCGACCTGGTCAGCCTGTACAAGGTCGCGGGCGACAGTATCCGCGGGCATGGGCTGGAGGGCGTACGGGCCGCGGTGTACCTCGTGCTGGACCGGTCCGGGTCGATGCGGCCCTACTACCAAAACGGGACCATGCAGCATCTGGCCGAACAGGTCCTGTCGCTGTCGGCTCATCTCGACGACGACGGGATCGTGCCGGTGGTGTTCTTCTCCACGGATGTCGACGGGTCCACTGACCTGACGCTCGGCGGGCACCGCGGCCGCATCAACAAGCTGCACGAGAACCTCGGTCATATGGGGCGCACGAACTACCACTGGGCCATGGACGAGGTCATCGACCACTACATGGAGTCCGGCAGCCGCTCGCCCGCCCTGGTCATCTTCCAGACCGACGGCGGGCCCACCAGCAAGCTCGCCGCCGAACGCTACCTATGCAAAGCAGCACGGCTCCCCCTGTTCTGGCAGTTCGTTGGCTTCGGCGACCCCAGCAGCAACGAGTTCGCGTTCTTGCGGAGGCTGGATACCCTCGCCGTACCAGCCAGCCGCGTCGTCGACAACGCCGGCTTCTTCCACGCCGGCCGCACCCCGAAGACCACCGGCGACCACCAGCTCTTCAACCGGCTGCTCCACGAATTCCCCGACTGGCTGGATGCCGCCCACACCGCCCACATCGTGCAGTGAAGCCTCAGGACGGCGCCAGCGCCCGTACCGGCTGGCCTCTGTTCACAGGCACACCAAAGAACCCGTTAACGCGATTCGCCCGTCCGGCAGGAGGCAACCAGCCCCGACGACGGTGCGCCCCCGAGAGCGGCTTACGGGTTCATCCAGCGACCGAACGCGTCGACCAGGCCCGCGTAGAACCTGTCGCCTGGGACAGATCCCGGATTCTTGCTCGCGTAGTAGAAGGCGACGTTGGTGAAGGTGGCCGAGGAAAAGGCGTTCAGGTTCTTGTAGAAGGCCAGCTTGCCGCGGCCGAAGCCGACGAACAGCCAGAAGACTCCAAGGGTGGCGGTACTCGTGCAGGTCCCAGCCCGTACCCACCCCGCGTACGGCGGTGTGCTGGTCGAGCAGGGCGCGGGCCTGCCCGTACGACAGCCGAGCCAGCCCGGTGTCAGGGCACACATCGCGCAGCGAAACGACCTTGCCGGGCCCGGGGCGGCGGTGGGTGCCGTAGACCGGGCCACGGGTGCGCCCGCGCAGCAGGCGGGGCAGCAGGCGCGTTGAGACGCCATCCGCTCCAAGCCCCCGCACCCGTCGTCGCCCGGGCCCTCGGCTACCACGACAAGACCGCCAGCCATCTCGTCACCGAGGCTGGCGGAACCTGGAACCGATACACTGCCGGCGACCACACGCGGTAAGCCGGGCGGCGGCCGTCGGTCAGGGGGCCTGGACGGGCGCCATAAGGTCGGTCTCGCGAGCGGGCGCGACCCGGGCGAGCCAGTCGGCTGCCTCCTGTCGGGATA
>NZ_JBHVFU010000078.1:0-10982 GCF_042801455.1 Streptomyces sp. NPDC057565
GCCCGCAACTCGGCGGCCTGTTCCACGGACAGCTCCATACCAAGAGACCCTGCCACACAAGATCAAGTAATGCTGACGGAATCACAAGACACTAGTTGGCGCGCCAGATCGACATGCCCGATATAAAATGAATACACCATAGGAAGGCTTGCAGCGACCACGCCCTGAGGCCGGTCGAACGATCGCAATTGCACGTCTTGCAGCGCTCATTCGGTGTACATCTTGGCCTGACTACAAGGCGCTGGTGTTCATACCGCGACCACGCGAAATGCGACCCTGGGGGGCATTCACCGCCTACTCATGCCCATCTGAACCAGACAGACCGCAGTCAGATGAAGGAGCGGGAAATGTCCCACGTAGACATGATGTCATTGGGTGGTGAGGCATACAGCGACGTAGGCGTTGGCCGGAATATGGATGGGCGCTTGGAAATATTTGCCATTGGCGGCGACAGATCCGTTTACCATCGCTGGCACGGAGGATCAGATAACGGCTGGAATGATGGCGGCTGGGGGGTTGAGCCGCTGGGTGGAGTATGTCGGAGCGAGGTTGCCGTTGGGGGAAACGCGGACGGGCGCCTAGAGATCTTCGGTGTCGGCTACGACAGCGGAGTTTATCACCGCTGGCAGAAAGCCCCGGCGGGAAATTGGAACGCGGGTGGCTGGGGCATCGATCCGTTGGGCGGAGTGATCTATAGCAATCTCATAGTGGCCTCGAACCAGGACATGCGGCAGGAGGTCTTCGGCCGCGGCAGCGACAACGCCGTGTATCACCGCTGGCAGACAGCTCCGAGCAACGGTTGGAACGCGGACGGCTGGCAATCGTTGGGCGGGGCCATAGTGGGCGACGTCGCGGTCGCCTGGAATGGGGCGCACTGCCTAGAGGCCTTCGTTCGAGGCGCCGGAGCCAAAGGGGTGTATCACCGCTGGCAGACCGCTCCGAGCAACGGTTGGAACGCATACGGATGGCAGCCGCTGGGACAGCCTACAGAGGACGGGTTCATCCCGTGGAACGTCTCGATTGGTCAAAACCAGGACCGAAGCCTGCACGTCTTCATTGTCTACAGTGACCACAACGTGTACCACCGGTGGCAGGAAGGAGGTGGCTGGAACAGCAGCGGCTGGGAGAAGCTAGAGGGAGGGCCGATGGACGGCGTGGTCGCAGCTGCTCGAAACAGTGCTGGACTCATGGAGATATTCGTCCGTGGACACAACAACGCCTGGATATACAGGCTCATCCAAACGGCCCCGAACGCGCCCACTTTCACAAGCGGCGTCGACATTGGGGGGTGGCGCCCATGGCCGGGCCCAGCGGGTTCCGGTCACCTTTTGCAGTGCGCCGGCGAGATCTCGGCTATACGGAATGCACTCGGGGAGGTTGAGATATTTGTTCGAGACACAGACAAATCAATTTATCGCCTGCTCCCCTCGCATTAAATTAGGGCAAGTCCCCAGATATGCGGAGTGGGAGTCTGAAGCCCGGGACCCGCGTACCGCCTTCGCGCTGTCAGCAGCGGCCAGAAGGCCCACGCGTGCTGGAACCGCGTAACACGCCAGTATCCGAGGCTCTTCGCCCAGTGGGTATGGACACCAAAGTTCCGGTGATCAGGAGGACAAGAGCCGTCTACTGTAGCGGCAGACGCGGCCGCGCGGGCGGCGGGATACGACCCGTCGGCGTCACCACCGGACCGCAGCGGAAACAGCAACGGCCCGTCCGCGCGGAATACGCGAACGGGCGAGGGGTGCGGGGACGGGCCTGGGGGTGTGGCGCCTGGGTGTGGCCGGTGTACGACGACGGCCCGTCCGCGCGGGATGCGCGAACGAGCCGTGAGCGTCGGAGGGGATCAGGTTCCGGCGGACGGCCGGACGGTCGGACGGCTCTCGTGCCGGACCTGGATCTGGTAGCCGGTGTTGTTGAACGGCCGCTCCGTCTCGGCTACGAACTGCGCCTCTTGCGCGTTGTCGCAGTCCACGGTCTTGCCGCCCTTCCCGGTGCCGTTGTACAGACGGACGGAGAAGCGGGCACGGGTGGGCAGCCCGCCGGGGACCAGCCGGATACCGGGATCGAAGCCGCGGGCCAGAAGGTCGGCGTTCTCGGCCGGGATGCAGCTCTCGCATAGGAACCAGCGGGCTCCCCCGTACTCGACCCACACCGCACCGTAGGTGAGGCACGGCGAGCGCTCGCAGCGGATGCCGGGGGCGCACCGGGCGCGGATGGTGGCACGGGCGGCCGCCTTCCGCTCGATGTAGGCCGGAAGGCTCGGGAGGCCGGGCTCGTCCTGTCGGGCCGCGTGCTCGGCAGTGCTGATCAGGCGGTACTGCGTGGCCTGGTGCTGGAGCGCGGTGCAGGCGTCGTACTCGTGGCGGTTCCAGCGTCCACGGTTGCTGGCACGCACCAGGTAGCGGGAACGCTGTTCGATATCGCGGTAGAGCAGGAGGCACCGGTCATCGGCCGCCTCGTCGGCGGCTTCCCGGGCGGCGTTGGCGATGACGAGCAGCCGGGTCTCGGGGGCGGTCAGACGGCGCTCGGCGGCCTCGATACGGCCCATCGCCTCCCGGGTCTCCTCATGGTCGGCCACGCCCGGAACAGCGAGCAGCCGGCGCGCAGCAGCCACTGCCCGGGCGATCCGAGTGGTGGCGTAGGTGACACGGTCGGCGGTCGCGTTCGGGTTGGTCAGCAGGCGCCCGATCCGGGACACGGTGTACGCAACGGCGTACAACCGGCGGACCTGACGGTCCGTCTCCACAGCGGCACGGGCAGTAGAGAGCAACGGGACAGCTATCAGAGTCGACGCGGTGGTCATGGTGGGGCTCCTTCACACAGTCATGGGGCCGGAGTGGGCGGCGGTGGGATGCCGGACCGCACGGGGCGCGGCAAAAGGGGGGACTACGCGGGGTGCGGCCCGGCACAACCAACGGTGACCCAGTGAGGGGTTAGCCCCGCAACACACGGCGCCCCGACCGGAATCGGGCGGCCCGCCCGGCCCGAAGCGGTGGTGGTTGCTGTGACCGCTCGTACCGGCACGACAAATGGCCCGACCCCGCAAGGAGCGGGAACGGGCCATCAGACGGAGAAGGACGGCAGCGGGGTCAGACGGGGCGGATCCCGACGTCGTGGGCACCGTCTTCGAGCGGTTTTCGCCGCCTGGCCTCGGCCTCGGCCTCGGGGGCGGTGTACGTCTCAGAGCTTACGAACTCGTTGCTCTCGCCGCAGTCGTCGTACGTCCATTCCACGGTGAAGGGGCCGGACACCAGTGTGTTCACCATCAGGTCTCCCGGAACTCAAGCGGTCACGGGCCGGGCGGGGCTCCGACCCGGCGGGTGAACCGTGACGCGGCCCACGGCTAGTGCCGCGGCAGGCAACGTTCGCCCTGCCGGGTGGTCTGAGACGATGGGCTACATGGACGAGGAAGTCATTCCCATTCTTCGCGTCGAGGACGCTGCAGCGGCGGTCGCGTGGTACGAGCGACTGGGCTTCGCCAAGCAGTGGGAACACCGCTTCGAACCGGGGCTTCCCGCGTTCGTCGAGGTCGCCCGGGGCTGGGTGCGGTTGTTCTTGTCGGAGCACAAGGGCGACGCCCGCCCCGACACGTTGGTCTACCTCCGCATTCGTGATGTCGAGGCCATCGCTTCCGAGTTCGGTGTACAGGCGAAGGACGCTCCGTGGGCGCGTGAGATCGAGCTGCGCGACCCTGACGGCAACCGGCTGCGGATCGGCACGCCAACGGAATGACAGGCGTCGGCAGCGCGCGGCAGGGAAGCTGTGCTGGTGACTGAGCGAGTACGCGTCCGCGAGATCGATGACGACGAGGGGAAGCGCCTGCTACGGATCATCCGCCGGGGCAGCGGGTCGGTGGTGACCTGGCGGCGGGCCCAGATGGTGTTGCTGTCCGCGCAGAGCATGCCGGTGGCGAAGATCGCCGAGGTGACGTTCACCAGCGCGGACCGGGTCCGGGACGTGATCCACAACTTCAACGCCGACGGCTTCGACTCCCTCTACCCCAAGTACAAGGGTGGAAGGCCAAGAACGTTCATGCTGCCCGAGCGGCGCGAGATCAAGAAGATCGCCAAGTCCAAGCCGGCCGAGCACGGCCTGCCGTTCTCGACCTGGAGCCTGGCCAAGCTGGCCGACTTCCTGGTCGCCGAGGGGGTGGTCGACGACATCAGCCACGAGGGCCTTCGGGTCCTCCTCCGCGACGAGGGCGTCTCATTTCAACGCATAAAGACCTGGAAGACCTCCCGCGACCCCGACTACGCGGCCAAGAAGGCCCGCGTCGAACACCTCTACGCGATCGCCGACGGTGAAGTCATACCCGAGGAAGACGAGCCCGAAGTCATCTTCTGCGTCGACGAGTTCGGCCCGCTCAACCTCCAGCCCCACCCCGGCCGGCACTGGGCCGAACGCGGCGGCAGACACAAGGACCCCAACCGAGATCCCCGGCCCCGCCGACGGGCGACCTACACCCGCCCGCACGGGGTCAGGCACCTGTTCGCCGCCTACGACCTGGCCAAAGACCAGCTCTACGGCCACATCAAGCCGAAGAAGAACCGGACGAGGTTCCTGGAGTTCTGCCGCTACCTGCGCAGCCTCTACCCACCGAAGATCCGCATCGCGATCGTGCTCGACAACTTCTCCCCACACCTGACCACGAAGAAGGACACCCGAGTCGGCGACTGGGCTGAGGCCAGCAACGTCGAGTTCGCCTACACACCGACCAACAGTTCCTGGCTGAACCGCATCGAGGCCCAGTTCACCGCCCTGCGCTACTTCGCACTCGACGGGACGGACCACGCCAGCCACAAAGAACAGGGCAGCATGGTCCGCCGCTACGTCATCTGGCGGAACAAGCATGCCGCCGACGAACGCCTACGCGAGGTGGTCGACAGGGCAAACGTTGCTTGATGCGGCACTAGTAGGGCTTGGTCAGGTCGGTGCGAGTGCTGGTATGTCGCGGTGGCAGGTGGGGCAGGCGCCGGTCCAGACCGCGAGCAGGAACTGCAGTTCGCGGACTACTTGGTAGAGGCTCAGGCCGGCGCCGTGTCTTTTGGGGCTCTGGCCAGTCGTTGCAGGGTGCAAAAGGCATGTGCGACGGAGACGAGGGTGACGTGGTGGTGCCAGCCGGTCCAGGTCCGGCCCTCGAAGTGGGCCAGCCCCAGGGCCTGTTTCATCTCCCGGTAATCGTGCTCGATGCGCCACCGGAGCTTGGCGAGCCGGACCAGCGGGGTCAGCGGGGTGTCGGCGGGCAGGTCGGACAGCCAGAACTGGACCGGTTCGCGTTCGGTGGCGGGCCACTCGGCCAGCAGCCAGCACTCCGGCAGCTGCGGCCCCTGGACCGCCTGCCGGATCTCGCGTCCGGCAGGCCGGATCCGCAAGGCCACAAACCGTGAATAGATCCGTTTGAAGCCACTGCGGCCGGTGCCGGGCCGGGAGCCCTCACGCCATTGCACCGGCTTTGCCGCCTTCCGGCCGGCCATGGTGACCAGTTGCTTGACCGATTGCGGCTTGTCCGGGTACTTCGCCACCGGCGGGCGTCCGTTCCCGCTGTATGGCTCGGTCACCGGCACGGCTTCGCCGGGCTGAGCCGACAACGTGGTGGAGATGCCCACGACGTAGTTGAGGCCGCGGGCCTGCAGGCCGAGGCGGAACGCCGCCGCATCGCCGTATCCAGCGTCCGCGACGGCCAGCGGCACCTCGATCCCCCACGAGCGGGTCTCATCCAGCATGTCGAGCGCGAGCTGCCACTTCTCCACATGCCCGATATCGTCGGGGATCTGGCACGCGGTGCGTCGGGCGATCTTGTCCGGGTCGGCCTTCGCGGACCCGGGCGCCCAGGTCTCGGGCAGGAACAGCCGCCAGTCGACCGCCGCCGAGGCATGATCCGAGGCCAGATGCAGCGAGACGCCGACCTGGCAGTTGGTGACCTTGCCCGCGGTGCCGGTGTACTGCCGCGAAACACACGCCGAGGCGTTGCCGTCCTTGAGGAACCCGGTGTCATCGAAGATCAGTGCCTTCGGCCGGATCGCCACGTCCATTTTCCAGGCCAGCCGGGCCCGGATATGGGACGGATCCCACGGGCTGGTGGTGACGAAGTGGGCCAGCGCCTGCCGGTTGCCGTCCTCTCCGAGTCGAGCAGCCATCGGCTCGACCGACTTGCGCTTGCCGTCGGTCAACAGCCCCCGCAGGTAGACCTGCCCCCACCGACGCTGATCGTTCCGCGCGAACGGCTCGAACACCTCCGCAGCAAAGTCCTCCAACTCACCACGCACAGACGCAATCTCTTCCGGAGTCACACTCCAACAACGACACTCCGCACCCAAAAGACACGCTCCGCCACACCCGACCTGACCAAGCACTACTAGGACGGCAACCCCTACACCAAGCAGGACGGCAGCGAGGCGCGGCGGGTTTCGCCGGAACGGCAACGGCCCGCTCCCGTCGGGCGACGGGAGCGGGCCGTCGGGTATTCGACGGGCGGGCCGGGCAGGCGATCCGGGGCTGTCGCCGGGTTTCTAGGCGGCGGCCGATCCGGGCAGGCTGCCCCCGGTGGTCTGCTTCGTGGTCGGGGCCTGGAGGGCGGTCGCCTTCCTGGGCTTGGCTCCCCCACCGGACAGGCTCCCCTTGGGCGCCTTCTTCACGGACACCTCGTGCTTGGGGAGCTTCTTCGAACCGCTCACCAGGTCCTTGAAGCCCTGCCCGGGCCGGAAACGGGGCACCGAGGTCTTCTTTAGGCGGACCCGTTCACCGGTCTGCGGGTTCCGGGCGTAGCGGGCTGGGCGGTTGACCTTTTCGAACGAGCCGAACCCGGTGACGGAGACGCGGTCCCCGGCAACCACGGCGCGGACGATCGCGTCGAGCACGGCGTCGACAGCATCGGCGGCCGCCTGCCGGCCGCCGACCTTACCCGCGACCGCCTCGACGAGTTGTGCCTTGTTCATGATGTGTGTCCCTTCTGACTGAGTACTGGATCTGATACCGCCCAGTCACACCCACCGCCTGTATGTGCGGGGCGGGGTGATGGGGCGGGACGTGAACGACTTTGACAGGAAAAGGAGTTAGCCGCGCAACACCGTTCCCTCCCAGGTCAACGGGACGCGAGACGACACTAACCCCGGGACACGAACCCGGTTCCGGTGGGCCAGGCCCGGTAGCTCGAGAGGCCGGTGGTGCGCGGGACCGGTCTCGCGAACGCCGAGGGGCCGCCCCACTGCCGGATGCGGCGGCTGGGCGGCCCCGAGGGGACGGTGGTTCGTGTGTCAGACGCGGATGACTGTGTGGCGACGGACCTGGACTGAGTTGTTCACGCTGGCCTGGCGGGCGTGGCCGGTCTGCCCTGGCACTGCAGGAGCGGCGCTGAGTCCGAACATGTCGGCCATGACGGTCATCAGGTTTCCGCCGAATTTGCTGGTGCAGTCCATGCCGTTCGTGTCGTACATCCGGAACGCGTGGCTCGGGGCCAGGGTCCAGGTTCCCGGGGAGCGGCGGCTGGGGGTGTAATGGAGGTGCAGTGTGCCCTTGGGCCCGCTGATTTGGACGGTGTAGCCGCTTTCGGTGGCTGCGGCGAACGCGTTGACGCTGCCGGTGCCCTTGCGCCGGACGGCCTCCCGCATGTTGTCGAGGGCCCGGCGCACCACGTCGGGGAGCTGGGCTTCATCGCTCACCGGGGTCAGTTCGGGGATCTCCGAGCGGCTGCCCGGGCGGGACAGCACTTCAGGGTCGTTCCAGATGCACACAAAGTCGTCGAAGTCGCGGGCCAGTTCCCAGGGGGTGCCATCCACGGTGAGCGTCGAGGTGTTCCACCTCCAGGCGCCGCTGTGGTGGCGCCGCCAGGTGATGGTGAGGTCGACCCGCTCGCTGGCCAGCCGCAGAACGTAGTGCAGCGGTGACGTGCGGTGGACCTCGGCGGTCTGCCCAGTTGCTTCGAGCAGGTCGTCGCGCATGGTGGCAACCGGCTTGGGGAGAATGGCCTTTACGGTCGGGTACTCAGGCATGAATGCTCCAATGCGGAGGTGTTGAGGTCGGTGAGGTTCGCGTCGGCGCCCGCCCGGATCAGGAGTCCGCAGCGGGTGCAGCGCAGGGTGTCGATGGGGTCCCAGTCATCGCCGCCGACGCCGGGCTGGCAGAACACGGCCCGGAAGGCGGCAAGGACCTCGGTGGGCGCGGGTTGGGGCGAATCGGACATGAACATCTCCTGGTGAAACACCCGCCGTGGGGCGCTGTTCGTCATCCGGCAGAGGCAAGAGAGGCAGGGCCGTCGCATCCGTGGCGCGTTAAGCGCGGCACGGCGAAGGAATAGAGGGCACCAGGGCCGCAGCAGTAGCGGGAGAGGGGGATCCGCGTGCTGCTCCCCGGCGAACACGACCATGGCGCGGCAGGGAGCTAGCCGCGCAACATGCAAACCCACCAGGGAGCAGGGCTCGGGAAAGAAGCCGGGCCCAGCTCCGGCCAGTCACAGCCAGGAGCGGGCCCGGGAAGGCGTGCGGGTCAGGGACGGAAGTCGGCGACGAAGACGGTCGGGCTGTCCGCGTGGGGCCGGTTCGGGTCGACTGCACGGCTAGCCGCGATCGCGAGGTTGACGGCGGCTTCGCAGAAGTGCCGTGCGGCAGCGCGCGGTGAGCCCATCAGCTCGCCCGCGAGCGGGCGCCCTGCGTCCTGGTGCGGTTCGTAGGCTCCAACTGAGGCCAGCACGAGACGGCAGCCCCGTACGGGCCGGGTCACAGCCTCGAAGGCCAGATGTCCGTACCGGTTGGTCACCTGTTCGTCGCGGGCAGCGCGGTCGAAACCGCTGCACACCTGGTGTGGGATGTGCGGCGGGCCCGACCGTGGCTGGGCGGCAATGGCCGTCCGGCGGCCAGGCCACGCATCTCGGCACCTGGGCAGCTGCTGTCGGGGACGCACCGGGACTGGCTCACACGGGAAGAGCCAAGAGCAGGAGATCCGCCGGGATGATGAGGGCTGATCCCGGATCCACCGGCTTGATTCCCGGGTGATCGTTTCGGGGTCGTGCAGGCTGTGTCGAGGCTGAGCTGTGGATTCGGGCATGGGGTGGCCGCTGGTCTGTCCAGCTCTTCCACTTGTCCACAGGTCTCGGGCCCTTTCGGGCAGGTCGGTCAGAGAGCGTCAGGAGCACGAGCCGGGATAGTTCGAGCGACTGGCGATAGGGCGCGTTTTACGCACCGGAAGCGGTGGATGTCGCAGTTCAGGATGTGTCGGGCCTGTGGGTCGATCAGTTGATGGACTGGCGGCTTTTTGCCGGGCAGCGCATGAGCCTGCGAGGGGACTGCGGATATGCTTCGGCGGCCCAGTGGATCGGCGGCAGGGTCGGAGGTGTCGTGAGCCGGCCCTTGCTGCTGGCGGCGAGCAATAGTCTGCAAGGGCGAATGGGTCCCCCGATCGCCACGCAGTGTGAGGGCAGCGCGCCCCCTCTCGTCACTGTCATAACGGGGGCATGCGGGTCGAACCGCCCCCGGGCAGCGGAACTGCGGCCACGGGTGCCGCCGATTGTTCAAGTCCCTCGTTCGACGGGAACCGCCGGTGAGGTGGAGTTACGCTCAGGCGATGGTGATGAATCGGCCATGGGAAGGAACGCGGGCGCTGTCGAGGATGAACATCAGGTACACGCCGGGGGGAGCGATCCCACCCGCCGGCGGTGGAATGACGAGCAGGTGCTGGGCGTCGACGACGCTGAACAAGAGCTCGACGTAGCGCTGGTCCGAGCTGAAGGCGTGCGTGGTCGATGAGGTGCGAATGACCGAAACCTCCTTGATGGTATCCGCACGCGCTACCTCGACCGTGATCGCATCCTCCGGCTCCTGCGCGTAGGCCATTCGCTCCGGGGCGGAGATGAGCTGCGGTCGCTGCCGGCCGAAGTACCACGGTTTGTAGATCTCGATGCGGAGCTCCCGGGTGTCGGTGCCAGGCTTGCCGTTCATGTTCGAGCCAGCTGTCCACACCGCCCCATCGGGCATCAGCAGTGCCACCGAGTGGTAGTTGCGGACAACCGTCGCGTCCTGCAGCCGATCCCAGGTGTTGCTGTCAGGGTGGTACATCTCGGCGGTTCGGACCCGAGTGTTGTCATCCTCCTTGTTAGCGACACCGCCGCTGATGAAGACCTCGCTGCTCGGGAGCAGCACAGCGTTGAGGTTGTACCTTGGCCCGTTCAGCGGCCGCGTACCGGTGGTCTTCCATGCCGGCCTCTCATCGGCGAGGTCGATGCGGCGCGGCGTTGCGCCTCCACAAAGCAACACGCTCGGCTCGTAGTTCTTCGACGGCCGCAGCGGCAGCAGGACGGAGGTGGTGTCGATACTGCTGGCGATGACCGGCGCTAGGTAATCCGGATCGCCGAGGGCTGCGACCTGGGAGGACTCATCGGTGTCGGGGTCGTATGTGATGCTGAACCCGAGCTGACCCGCCGCCACTCTGACAAGCGGGGTTGCGCAGAACACCTTGCCATCGGGCAGCACATGCATCCGAGGGTATTGGACGAACGCCAACAGATCACCAAGAGCTGGGTGGATCGTCCAAGTGTCGTGGGCCGGGTCGTAGATCTCCGGCGTGTTGTTCCAATGTCGGCTGTCGGTGCGGGCTGGGTGCCCGCCGGCAGCCAGGACGCGGCCGTCGGCGAGCGTGACCAGGGTGGGGTACCAGCGGCCCCCGCCGGCCAGCCCGAAAGCGGTCCGATGTCTGGGGCCCCATCCATCGGCCTCGGTCCACCACAGCGAATTGACAGCACCGGCGCTGCTAGCCCAGAACAAGTCAATCTTGTCGTGCCCGCGGCTGACGCTCGCGACGGCACTCCCAGCCGCTGCGGCGAGGGGCGACCCACCGCCGACCACTGTAAAAGGGTGGTGCTCGACCCAGGGCTTTTGTTCGCTGAAGAAATGGGTGTTGATCGCACCGTCGCGCCCGGTCCAGAAGATGTCAATTTTGTCGGTGCTCCGGCTCACCGCTGCTATTGAGCTGCCGGGATTCGCCGCCAGGGGTTC
>NZ_JBHVFU010000078.1:11077-32877 GCF_042801455.1 Streptomyces sp. NPDC057565
CGACCCAGGGCTTTTGTTCGCTGAAGAAATGGGTATTGATCGCACCGTCGCGCCCGGTCCAGAAGATGTCAATTTTGTCGGTGCTCCGGCTCACCGCTGCTATTGAGCTGCCGGGATTCGCCGCCAGGGGTTCATGGCCGGGAACCAGGGTGAATGCATGGTGCTCGACCCAGGGCTTTTGTTCGCTGAAGAAATGGGTATTGATCGCACCGTCGCGCCCGGTCCAGAAGATGTCAATTTTGTCGGTGCTCCGGCTCACCGCGGCTATTGAGCTGCCGGGATTCGCCGCCAGGGGTTCATGGCCGGGAACCAGGATCTGAGGTCGGCTCCATCCGCCCTCAACCGGCCAAAACTGCGTGACGATGCTGCCGTCCCGGCTGACCCAGAACACCTGCAGCATCCCGCGGCGGCTGACTACGCTCGGTGCCGAGTCCGGCGCAGCGATGAACTCGGGCTGCGGGAGCAGTGAGGCGCGGTCGATCCAGCGTGATCCCTTGACGTCGTAGATCCAGGTGTTGCGTAGTCCCGGCCAGTGGTCTGTGTGGAAGCCGCCCTCCTCGACCGACTTCGCATATGACGCCGTGCCGCCCGCCGCGAGCAGGTTCCCGTCAGCAAGCAGCGAATGGCCGCAACAGAACAGGTCCTGGACCGGTGAGCCGACCACTGTCACCTTGCCGGTGGCGCAGTCGTACAGCCGCGTATGGTCGTTGCGGTTGTGGTTGTGCTGGTCCGCATCGTATTCACTACCACTGAAATGCAGGATCTTCCCGGTTCGCAGCAGCACAGCGTGGGCCGCTAGCACATCGGTCGACCCTAGCCTTGGGTCCCAACCCATTGGTCTCCCTCACCGCGTCGCGAATGAACCGACAGGGGTGCGAAGCAACCCTAGATGTGCACGGTCACCCCGGAACATCGTCCACACAGGTCCGTGTCGGTCGGTCATCGCGCGGCGTGTCCAGACAGCACCGAGCTGAATCAGGGACGTACCGGTAAGGACACGTCGACGTCGGACGGGTAGACGAGCACGTGAGGCATCTGGTGGAGACGGTCCTCCCGGTGTTCCTTACGGTGCTGCCCGCGTGGATGAATAGGCCGTGTATCAGGCTAGTTCCCCGGAACACGGCTGTCGCGTTGAAGATACCTAGCGCGGGAGCCAGGCTCCCGAAAGGGCTGCTATTCCATGCTCGTGGGGGTCTTGACGGCTCGGAGGCGGCTGGCGACGTAGCTGGCCCGGCCTCCGCCGTTGAGCTTGTGCCAGTTGTGGGCTGCACCGTCGGCGAGGCCGAGGAGATCGGCGAGCATGTTCCAGTGGACGGCGCCGACCATGGCGAGCCAGGCGCCGTTGCGGGCCTTGCTGGTGCTGGGGATGCCCAGGCGGGTCAGTCGTCTTTGCAAGGTGCTGGAGGTCACGGGCTGGTCGGGGCGAAGGCCGGGGAAGAGGTAGGGCGTCTCGCGTGTCCTGAGTGGTGCGGCCAGTGGGCGTCGTTCGTTGATCAGTTGTTGGAGCAGGGCCGATAGCCGCGGCCGTAGCCAGAGCGGGTCCCGGCCGACTTGAAGACCGACGACGCCGGGCTCCTCTGGGTGGACCAAGACCTGGTCGGTCGTGAGGTTCACCAGTCGGTCGGTTCGCAGCCCGTATTGCAGGACGAGACAGCCGGCGACACGGTCGGCAATGTGCTCGGACTCGTCGGTTTCCAACCGGAGAGCGGTGAGGATCCGGTCCGCATCGCTCATGATCGACCGGTCGACGGGACTGGTCGCGGTGGTGATCGCCACGTTCTGGGGGATCAAGTTGCAAGCTGCGGCCCAGAGCAAGAACGAGCGGGCCTGTCTGAGCCCGAGCCCCTGACTGACTCAGGTCAGGCGCCGCCGTGACGTTCGGCCAGGAGCTGACGACCTCGCGGCTGCTGACACGGTTCTAATGTCCGACCGTGGCGGCCTCTTGGCTTCCTCGGGGATGAGGAAGCCTTGCAGATCTCTCCGACTGTCCCGCGCTCAGCCTCTTCCCGGTGTCGGGAGGTGGGCAGTTCGGCCACTCAGGACTGCGACGCGGTGGCGTCGTTCCCTGTGCCGAGTGGCGAATCCGGCGGCAGTAGATGCCGGATCCGCTCCCAGCCCCCATCGCTCAACCCGCCCCTGGACTCCACATCCGATGAAACAATGAGCTGATCCACGGGACACTGCCCAGTCCTAAAAAAGGTGTCATCACCACTTTATCCAACTCCCTGCCCTGAAACGGGATGAGCTGGCAGGATTATCTGTCTGGGGCGGGGCGCACCGAAACGGTGCTGAGCAAGGAGCAGCGCGTGGGGGCACAACAGATGATCAACCATCGGTTCCTGTTGCTCCCTCAGGATCCGCGTCCAGGTGGTCTGTCTGAAGTCCGCAAGGCCGTCGACACTAGCGGCGCCGCTGGCGACTACGCGGCCGTCAAGTTGCTCAAGCAGCGCGACGACGAGGTCATCAAAATCTTCCTGGAACGCGAGACCAGCTCGCTGAAGGCGCTGCAGCATCCCAACATCGTGCGGATGCTCGACTCCGGCTGGGACGCCAACCTCGGCCGGTACTTCATCGCGCTGGAATGGGTCGATCGCAGCCTCAAGGACGACATGACCGTCGGCAGGCCCGTCGGATGGGCCTCGTTCTTCACCCGTATCGGCAAGCCTCTCGCGGCGGCCCTGGCCTATGCGCACTCGCAGAAGATCGAGCACCGTGACCTCAAGCCGGGCAACGTCTTGCTGACGGAGGACGGCACGCCCAAGCTGGCCGATTTCGGGATCGCCAAGATCCGGTCCAAGGCATCCGCAGTCACCGACGAGACCGTGGCAGAGTTTCGTTCCAACCTGTACGCGCCGCCTGAGCAGGAAGACGCGATCCCCTACGTCCGGGATGTCTATGGATACGGCGTCCTGGCTATCCAGGTTCTTTCCGGCGGAAAGGCCGGCGACTATCCCGACCTCGCCGAGGTCTTGGCCGAACTGGATCTGGACACCGAGGTCCGTTCGATCCTCCAGTCCTGCGTCGACTTCGACCCGAAAAAGCGGCCCGCCAACGCCACCGTGCTCGAACAACGCCTGCTGGAGGCCGAGCAGGCCTACAGCAATCAGCAGGCGCGCCGGAGCAACTATGTGTGGCTCAAGCTGACCCGCCGCGCGGCGGAGCTCCTCAGCAACGTCCCCGCCGGCACCGATCCGGACTGGGACCTCGCCAAGTCCGCGGTTCTCGCTGATCTCTCCGGTACCGTCCACGCCGACTACGGGCACAACCCGAAGACAGACGTGATCGACAAGGCCACCCTGCGCATCTTCGGGCGTTCCTGGTTCCTGCGTCTCGTTGAAGACGAGCATCAGCGGGATCGCTGCGTGATTGTCGCTGCCGACGCCCGGGGGGAGGAATGGATGGCCAAGCGACGTGAGCGGTCCGTGCCGATCGGGCCGGTCCTGACCTGGACCTTCGACGACCCCGGTGAGGATCCCGCTTACGAAGGCCTGACTCTCCTTCTCGACCGGTTGGAGGGGCATCTCTCACAGCGGGAGGAAGCAGCCAAAGTCAGCCAGGACCAGCACCTCGGCGACCTCTTCGACGGCTGGCGCCGCCTGCTCGAAGCCCGGGAGGAGGTCGCAGCCGGCGGTCGGCAGAACATCGAGTACGAGCGGGTCACTGGAGGCGGCCGCAACCGCGTCTTCCACCTGTCCATGCCTACCACCGCCACCCTGGTCGGCGAGGAATGGTCGGTGGCCCCCAACTCCTACAGCCGGCCCATCGACCGTGGTGAAGTGACCGCCCAGACTGACGACACACTCGTCATCCGCTTTCGGCGCCCCGACACCGTCCTTCCCGGCCGCGGTGCCCTGCTGCCCTTCTTGGGCCCCAGCCAGAGTGCTCTGAACCGGCAGCGCGAGGCCTTGACCAACGTGGCCGCGGGCCAGACTACGAACCGGGCCCTGCGCGAGATCATCGACAGCCCAGCCAGCGTCGAGGTTCGGCCGCCCGTCGAGGTCACCCACTGGTCGCGCACAGACCTCGACAAGAGCAAGCGTAAAGTCGTCGCCCATGCCCTGGGCAGCCAGGACCTGCTCCTGGTCGAAGGTCCCCCGGGGACAGGCAAGACCACTGTCATCGCCGAGATCGTTGAGCAGACGCTCAAGCGCGCCCCACACGCCCGCATCCTTATCGTCAGCCAGACCCACATCGCTATTGACAACGCGCTGCGCCGCATTGAGGACGCCGGTATTGAAGGGCTGGTCCGTCTCGGCCGCCCTGACGACCCGCGTGTCGCCGCCAGCGTCCAGCCACTGCTTCTCGACAAGCAGGTCAAACGGTGGACGCAGCAGGTTCGCATACGGGCCGAGCGCTACCTGGACGGTGTTGCCTCCCGCAACAGCTTGGAAGGACGCCACCTCAAAGCTGCTCTCATGCTGGAGGAACTGGCCTCCGTGGCCGCTGACCTCGACCACGTCACCCGCAAACTCGAGGAACTCGCCAGCCAGCCCGCCCCCGACCGCACCACCTCTGCCCGCGAACTCGGCGAGGAAGTCGTCACCGTCCGTGCCCGCCGGGACCAGCTCCTTGAGCAGCGCCACGAGCTCTACACCGAGGCCCAGCGTGTACTCGCTGGAGAGCTGACCCTGCGCGAGGACCTCACCACCGCTGACGCCCGCGACGCGGTCGGAGCGCTCCTGGGCACATCAGGCACCGGCCGGGAACTCATGCGGCTGCTACGCCTCCAAGGCGAATGGCTCCAGCGCATCGGAACCGACCAGAATCTCATCACCGCGTTCCTGCGTACCCGCCAGGTCGTCGGCGGCACCGCACTGGGCTTCCTCGGCCACCCGGCCGCCCGCGACCTCGAATTCGACCTGTGCATCTTCGACGAAGCTTCCAAAGCCACCGCCACCGAAGCCCTCGTCCCCCTCGCCAGGGCCAAACGATGGGTCCTGGTCGGCGACACCGCACAGCTCCCCCCGGTCGACGAAGACCTGCTACGCAACCCCAAGATCATGACCGACCATCAGCTCATACCCGAGCTGGTCACGACCACGCTCTTCGAATACCTGGTCCGCCATACCGAGCCCCCGGTCAAGCACATGCTGCTCGAGCAGTACCGCATGACACCGGCCATCGGAAAGATGATCTCCACCTGCTTCTACGACAAGAAGCTGCTCTCCCTCAACAACGACACACTGACCGGCTACGACGTCATCGGCAAGCCCGTCATGTGGCTCGATACCTCCAAGCTGCCCGACCGCCGCGAGTCCGACCGCAGCGCCACCCAGACCAGCATCTCCAACCGCACCGAAGCCCAGCTAGCCATCCGGCGCCTGGAAGTCATCGACCACGCCATCGCCAAGAACGTCATCAAAGCCCCCGCAGGCCGCAAACTCGACGTCCTGGTCATCGCCCCCTACGGCCGCCAGGTCGAAGAACTCACCCGCCGCCTGGCCTCGACCAGACTCAAGCACCTCACCGCCGAAGTCCTCTCCGTCGACGCCGTGCAGGGCCGCGAATGCGACCTCGCCATCTTCTCCGTCACCCGCAGCAACGCCCGCTCCGACTTCGGATTCCTCGGCCAGCCTTACTGGCGGCGCATCAACGTCGCTCTCTCCCGCGCCCGTTTCGGCCTCACCGTCGTCGGCGACGCCGCCTTCTGCCGCAGCACGCCCGGCGCCCTGCGCGACGTGCTCGACTACATGCGCAACCACCCCGAGGAGTGCGAGATCCGCGATGCCTGACTTCAGCCCGGACAGCCTCCTCGCCGTCCGCTTCAACGACGCCCGCCCCGGCCTGGAACTCGTCGCCATCGTCGACGCCGGGCTGCCCGTCGCCCTGATCACTGCTGACGTCCTCGCACAGGACCGAAAGCGCCTGCCCCTGCTCGACGAGTTCGTGCTGCGCCTGGTCAACAGCAAGGTCACCACCGAACAGGCCGTCACCGGCCTCCTCGGCGTACCCGAACGCATGGTCACCCAGACCGTTGCTCAGCAATTTTCCGACGACTACCTCACCTACGCTCTGCCCCGGCCGGGAGCCGACCCCGCCACCAGGAACCTGCGTCTGACCGGACGCGGTGAGCAGACCGCCCGCGAAATGGCCGCCATCACACCCGTTCGCGTCGAACAACCACTCGTCTACGACCAGCTCCTAGGCAAAGCCAAGCCCTATGACCGGCACACCCTCATCCCCCGCGGCCAGGCCGAGGACCAAGCCATGCTCCTCCTGCCCGCAACCAACAGCGGCCCGGTCGAGATGGGTGAAATCTCTGCTGCGGACATCAACGCCCTGCTGCGCGAGCGCGGCAACAATGACCGCGAGGTCCTCCAAGTCAGAGGCATCACCCAAGCCAAGGCCCGCAGGGTCATGCCAGCCAAGGTGCTTGTCTACGCAAACCCCGACCGCACCGACATCGAGCTGGGCGTCGTCGTCGACGGCGAACTCAGCCACGCCCACGAGCTCGAACTGATCGCGCGGGGCGGCGCGCAGGCGCTCGGTATCACTGTGGAACCGGCGCCCGAGCGGCCGACCCTCGAGCCCGAACTCGAACAGGTCCGTGTGCCCTTGACCGAGGTCACCCAGCAGCGGGCCGAACAGGCTGCCGTACAGCTCAGCTCATCGGGCCCGCTGCCCGCAGCACCCTCCGAGCCCGCGCCTGCAGGACACGAAATCCGGGCGATCGGCGTGTTCGAACACCCCGACATCCTCGACGAAGCACTCACCCACGCCCGGACACGGATCCTGATCATCTCGCCGTGGATCAAGAAGGCGATCATCACCACCGAATTTCTCGGCAAGCTCGAGACACGCCTGAACCGCGGGGTCACCGTGCACATCGCCTACGGGTACGAGGAAAACGACACTAAGTCGGACCCGATCGCGATCCGTCGGCTTGAAAACCTCGCCGCACGATACCCGAACAAATTCGACTTCTCGCGTCTCAAGAGCACACACGCCAAGGTGCTGGTCTTCGACGACGTCTGGGTGACCACCAGTTTCAACTGGCTCTCCTTCAAAGGCGATCGCAACCGCACCTACCGAATGGAGGAAGGCAGCCTCATCCGCAACAAACAGCTCACGGACACCCAGTACCAGCGCTACCTCGACCTCATCGGACAGCAACGTCAATAGGGAACCTGCGCTACGCAGATCGGGTGGGGTCGACGACGTCGTCCCCGACGCGGACTCCCAGAGCTACATCGCCGAAGCGCTCGGCGTCCCGGAACGCGACGTCGACCTCCGAAACTGGCCCAACTGGCTGCCCGGCGCTGACTGCGGCGTGATCCCGCTCGGACCCGTCAGTAGCGTGCCAGCCCTTTGAGAGGCATTGAGAGCCACGATGGCACGCTCCCGTCGTACCTTCCTGACCGCGAACTCCGGGCAACTGCGAGCTCGCCGTGTTCGCCGCCGACACTCTGCCGCTGCTCCCCGAAGAAGGGCGCATCGCTCCGCTCGCGAGCCTGGTGGGCCGCACCATCCGGCCTTTCACCTCCAACGGTCAAGCACTCGTCCTGCTCGGGGCGAAAACGGACAGTGAGGGCCTGCACGTCTCCCGACGGTTCGCCAGGCTCGTGGACGGAGATCGGCTCCATCCCTCCAGGGGCATTGGCCTGTTCCTTCCCGCAGCCTGAGCTCCCGGGCGCTGCGGTTCGCGTCACCTGTGTCGGGCCGGACGGCGGCACCATCGAATCGCCCGTTGTCTTCGTCTGTAGCCCTGTGCACTGTGCACGCCGCCATGGAGCCGACAGCGGGCCCCGCCTGCGATATGACTACACGGAGGAGGTGGTCCTCCCGCGGGGAGCGTCGAAGTCGGGCTGATCGGGGCTGGCGAAGTGGAACGGCACGGCGAACTGCTCGGCCAGGGGGCGACCAATCGTCTCTGCTTCCTGCGCCTCGGGCCACGGCGGAACCGTGCCGTTGAACAGTCTCATGTCACTGCCGTGTCGGATCATGGCGAGCCGGTGCTCGGTAGCCGGGTCGTCCGTGAGTGCGATCAGGTCCACGTACCAACCATCGGTGTCACCGTCCCACAGTGCCTCGATGGCGACCGTCCGGCCGGGCAGAGCCTCCACCTTCTCCACCAGCGTCGCCAGGTCCAGCGGATGGGTCGGGTAGCGCTCGAACCGCTGGCCCAGCTCCTGGTAACGCTCTGCAACCACGTCGAGTGTGTCGTACAGGCCTGGCCTGGACCCGACTGGGAACGCCTCGCGGATACGGGCGACTGCCGCTATCCGGTGGTCCTGCTGAATCAGGCTGTCCACGGCGGAGCGCTCGGCGGCCGACAGCGTGGCCCAGATCGGGGAGTCCATGTCCGTATTCAAGCCGCCCCGACTTTGCGCCCCCGATCCGGGTCGCCGTTGCCGAGAATGAATCCTGCTCATGCCGGGCCTGGTGCCGGTAGAGTTCGCGGGTGATCATTCCCCCTGTCCACCCGCGACCGGCCCTCAGGGCGACTACGAGCCATCCGGGCCGCTGACATGGCGCCCTTCGTGTACCGCATCACTCCGTACGACCCTGCTGACCTCGACGCGGCGGCCGGCGGAGGCAGCACCTTCATCGCGTACCACTCGAGAGAACGCGTCGCTGCTGCCTGTGTGGCAGCCGTTGCCGGGTTCGCGCTCGATGCCGGCGTCGAGCAGGTGACGATCGACAACCCCATGACAGAGGGGTTCTTCTCCTTCTCCGTCCTAGCGGGAAGAGGGGGGCATGGGCTGAGCGGGCTCTTCCCCTATGACAGCGTCGAGTTCCACGACGGCGCGCGCGTCCCGCTCGCCACTGGTCTCGGGTTGTTGCGGGCGATGGTGCTGCGCGAGGGCGCCTGGTGCCGGCTGCTGGCGGACAATGGATTCTTCGTCCATGTCGGCGACCGGGACGACATATACGTCGGCGGCGTCCGGGAGCAAGAGGACGCCGTATCCCGCGCCCGCATTCTTGGGCTGTTCGCCGACCGGGTCGCGAGCTCACCCTATGACCCGGCCCTCGACGAGACCGACGCCTCACGGGCCGCCAACGAGGAGTTCTGGTCTGAGGTCGGCGCACTGGTCGCTGACCGCGGCGGGGTCCTGCTGGAGGAGCGTCCGACCGGCAACGCCTACCGCTGGTACCGCCTGACGGCCGCTCACGAGGTCGAGGCTGTGCATGAGCGTCTGACCCCACGGGCGCGGCTGGCGGTATGGCCGGACCTCACCGACGACGTCGAGGCGATCCGCGCCACCGTCGTGCGCGGGGAACGCCTTTACCTGCTCGTGCGGCAGTATCCGGGCGGGGGGTTCCACAGGGCGTGTGTCGCCGAACCGGGCATGGGACGTGCAGACGTGTCGAATCCCCAGATCACGGCGGGCCCGGGCCACCGAACTGCGTTGGTTCCGCTGGAACGAGCTGATCGCCATCCTCTTCTCGCGGCAGTGCTGCCCGACGGGGACGGTGTCCTTCGGGCCCGCTGGCGCACCAATCGCAGCCGGGCCGAGGAGCGGCGGACGTTCCTTGGCTCGCTGCGCGTGGGCGAGACTGTCACCGGCGTTGTCGCGACGGGTCTCAATGACATCGGGGTGTACGTGCACCTCGATGACGATCTGGGCCGTTTCCTCGGCTTCCTCCGTGTTCCCGAGATGTCCTGGACCCGTTTCGACTCGGTGGACGACATTGCACCGGTCGGTCGGGAAGTCCGCGCCGAGATCATCAGCATCGACTTCACACGGGAGCAGGTGAGCCTGTCCATGAAGGCGCTGCAGCCCGATCCCTGGCAGCACTATGCCGATACCCACAAGGTCGGGGACACGGTCTCGGGGACGGTGACCAAGCTGGTGCCGTTCGGCGCGTTTGTCCAGGTGGAGGAGGGCGTCGAGGGCCTCGTCCACCTTACCGAGTTGGTCGATCACGACGTCGAGTACCCGCAGGAGGTGCTCGCGGTCGGCGACCAGGTCCGAGTCGCCATCCTTGACGTGGACCGCCAGCGTCGCCGCATCAGCCTTTCGCTCAAACGCGCCCAACCAGAGTGAGGGCAGCGGTGCTGCATGAGCCCTCAACGATCACGCCCAGGTGTGCTTCGCCTCCACTGTGCTGACCCGCAGCGCGCGCGCTGCGGGGAGCCATCGGCGCGCCTACGCCGCTACGAGCCCTGACCTATGCTGTCGAGCAGCCTGGTGTTGTCGGCCATCAGCGCTGGGTGATGTTGCGCTGGGCCGCCAGGGAAGGTTCGTCGGGTGGCGGTTTCGGCGGTTGGATGTGCGGTGACGTCCGTCCGACTGCTGGGAGGTGTGGTGGCTGAGCCTGTCTGTGTGCGCAGGTTGACCTCCCAGGAGGGGCAGATGCTGCAGCAGATTGTGCGCCGGGGCAGTACCAGTTCGGTGCGGTTCCGTCGCGCGATGATGCTGCTGGCTTCGGTCGGCGGGAACCGGGTCCCGGTGATCGCGAAGCTGGTGCAGGCCGACGAGGACACCGTCCGGGACGTGATCCACCGGTTCAACGAGATCGGCCTGGCCCGTCTGGACCTTCGGTGGGCGGGAGGCCGTCCCGGCCTGCTCAGTCCTGACGACGAGGACTTCGTCGTCCAGACGGCCACCACCCGCCCGGCCAAGCTCGGCCAGTTCTTCACCCGCTGGTCCATCCGCAAACTCGCCACCTACCTGTGCCGTGTGCATGGCCGCCCGCCCGGACGGCGCCCCGATCTACGTCATCCTCGACAACCTCTCCGCCCACAAAGGCGAAACCATCCGGCGCTGGGCGAAGAAGAACCGGGTCGAATTGTGCTTCACCCCGACCTACGCCTCTTGGGCCAACCCGATCGAGGCCCACTTCGGACCGCTGCGGCAGTTCACCATCGCCAACTCCAACCACCCCAACCACACCGTGCAGACCAGGGCCCTGCACGCCTACCTGCGCTGGCGCACCACCAACGCCCGCCACCGCGACGTCCTGGCCGCCCAACGCCGAGAGCGCGCACGCATCCGCAGCGAGAAAGGCATCCGCTGGGGCGGGCGCCTGCTTACGACGGCGGCCTGACCAAAACGGTCGGGGCGGTCAGACCATCAGCGGCGCGTGCAGCGCACTGAATGTCCCACGGAGCTCCACCGTGGCGATCGGATCGATCTCCATCTGCTCGGGACGATCGGCAGCGTTGCCGTACACGTGCGCGAGGCAATCACACAATGGAGCAGCCGAGTTGAACTGGTCGGGCTCGGACGCGTACAACAACGAGACCAGGACCCCCGGCATTGCTCGGTTCGATTCGCATTCCCGAGCTGCCGAGAGGCCCTGACTTCATGCGCGTACCACTGGAAGATCACCCGGCGGGAAACCTGTTCGACCCGCACGTTCCATGAACGGTCGGGGTAGGGCTTCTTAACCGGTGCCGCTACCGGCGACCCTGTCGGGCGGTCCGAGGGGAGCAGTCGGATCCCTCAGCGTTCACGACGAAACTGATCGATCGGAGAGACGGCGATCAAGTAGGCTCTCCGCCTGCATTGGATCATGTCCATGACCTTGGGGGCCCTATGGGAAAGATCTCGACCGTTGTCACGGCCACGGCAGCCTGCCTGACGCTCGGCGCCACAGTGACCGGCTGTTCGGGCGACGCCGCAACAAACGAGCGCTCCGCCGAGCAGTTGCTCGACGACGCGTACAAGACCATGAAGTCGCTCACGTCAGTGACCATCGACGGGGAAACCACCGTCACCGACGGGGAACATTCCACCAGCCTTCTGACGACCGACCTCAAAAGCACCTGCACGTTCAAGTCGTCCTCGGAATCAGGCGCCGCGCTCGAACAGATCCGGATCGGAGAGACGGACTATATCCGGCCGAACCGCGCCTACCTCGATCAGTGGTCGGGGCAGGAGGCGCCGAGTACGGCGGAGCAGGACCGCTGGATCAAGAAATCGGCCAGTGAGTCGGTGCCTGGCGACGGGCTTTCCGACTGCACCTGGCCGTTCGACGCGTTCGGCAAGGCGAAGAAGAGCGAACCGACCGAGGTCGACGGCCGCCCGGCCATCGCGCTGGTGGTGACCGACGTGAAGGACAAGGGTGGCACCTACACGTTCCACGTCGCCACAGAGGGCAAGCCCTACCTGCTCAAGGTCGACTACAAGGGCAGCGACTTCCGCACCACAACCACCTTCCGCGCCTTCGAGGAGCCCTTGAAGGTGGATCCGCCGGACGATGATGAGCTGCTGGACCTGAGCGGCATCGGCGGCTGAGTGGGTCCCCGAGCCGTGCTCGGATCCGTTCGGGCCGCGGTGTCCTCTGCCTGCCGAGCAGCCCCAGGCGGGCCTTCCGCATCCCCGAGCTACCGAGAGGCCCTGACTTCATGCGCGTACCGCCGGAAGATCACCCCGGCGGGAAATTTGTTCGACCCGCACGTTCCATGAACGGTTGAGATAAGCCCTCTGAGGTGGCGTCGGGCGGAATACGCCTGACACCACGAACCTTGGACGGGCCGAGGGTTAGCGCCGCAACCTCACCTGTTGCTTGGTCAAATGAGCACGATGGGGAACCTCCCGAGGTTTGTCCGACTGCGGCCGGCGGTCGGGTAGGAGCTGTCACGGTCGAAGGTTCAGCGAATTTGGCGTGGGTGGCCCGCCCCGCGAGCAGCGGAACCGTCGTGTGCTCAGGTTCTGGGGCATCGAGCCCGGTTTGGCCTCTGGCCTCGGCTGCCATGGGTTGACGGTTGGTATGGGGAAGGGGCGCGGCCTGTCGTCAGTGGGGGCAACCAGGTCGACGGCGACACCGCCTGGGTCTCAACGGGCGACCGTGATCACGCCGCCGGCATCGCGAGCCGCCGGAGCGTGGTAGTTCGCGCACGGGCACGCCTGCGACCGGCCCGCGCGTTCCCAATGCGTTCGCGGGGGGACGATCCGTCCGATGGGCTCCGGGCCACCGGTCGGCGCGGGCGCACAAGATCACCGCAGGGTGGTGCAGACGGCAGATGCGCTCGCTTGCTTCGGAGACTCCGGAGAGTCTCGACCTCATCAAGGAGTAAGCCGCGGATATCGCGCTCGAAGGAGGTCCAAGGCCAGGGATACTTCGAAGGTGTCGACGATGGATCTCGAGGCTGTCCGGGCAGCGCTGCGCGCCCAGGAACCCACCGCGCTGCTGGAGCAGCGTGAAGGCCAGTGGCTGGACGCCAAGTCCGTGCCGTACGAATTGCGCAAGCCGCAGGCCGTGGAGGAGCTCGCCAAGGACGTCGCCGCGTTCGCTAACGGTGGCGGAGGCGTCCTCGTCCTCGGTGTCGGCACGCGGGACGAGTACGGGGAGGAGATTCTCGACACGGTCATCCCGGTCGATCGGGCGTCGGTGGACCTCGACCGGTTCCGCAAGCTGATCCGCGAGCACATCACACCAGCCCCCCGTGGGGTGGAAGTCGGCTGGTCCGATGACCATCGAGGCGCGCGGGTGGTCTACATCGATGTCCCCGCCCAGGCTGCGAATGTGCTCTTCGTCGTGGCGGCTCCGGTAGGGAAGCCAGGCACACCCCGCACGGACACGGTGGCCGTGCCCGTGCGCGATGGGGACAGCACGCATTGGCTGCTGCGCACCGACATCCAGCGCCTGCTCTCCGCGGGCGTCGCCGCTTCCGGCATGCCTACCGCCCAGGCCCTGGCCGAACTCCTGCGTGACGCCGTGAGCCAGGCCCGTGGCGACACAGTTCCGGCCGCGTTGCGGATCGGCCAGGGGCTGCCGGACCGGGAGCGAGAGCTTCGCGAGGCGTACGAGCATCTGGTCGACGTGGGCCTGGGGCAGCCATCAGGCGAGGCCTACACCTACGGGCCGGCGGCCCTGCAGGACTTTCGTCCCGTCCAGGAGGGGGCGCCGGGGTGGGTCCTTTGCCTGGTGGCCGGGCAGGCGCCCGGGGCGATCTCCGCACCCGTCTGGCAGGCGATCGTTGCCGTCGGCCGGAGGGCTGTCGGCGAAGATCCGCTGGCGTCGGTGGGCCACCCCGTCCCACCCCGCGGTGCGCAGGGACCGTGGGTGGTGAAGGCTGGCGCCCGGGCCGTGGAACTCGACGGCGGGTCGTGGGGCGCGGGCCACATGCTGTGCTCGGACGACGGGCAATGGCAGTGGCAGCCCACCCCCAGGTTCAGCCTCCACCAGGGCCGTTCCGCGAAGAACTGGACAACTGGCCAGACCCCCCAGTTGCGGCTGCGCGCCCTGGTGGACTTGCCCTGGGCCAACACCTCCACCCTCGAGATCACAACAGCGAGGCGCCAACACCTCGTACAGAAACTTCCCAACAGCAAGCTGGCCGGGGCAGCGACGAATATTTCCCGGCGCCGCGGCGGAAATCTTCCAGCCGCTCACTGGGCACCGGGCTTGTGGGGCAACTCGCTGCACTGTGCGAGCTACGCCTGCACCATCACCGCCCCGGACGGCCGCCCGGCTGTGACGGCGGCCCTCACGATCACGCTGCCCACCGCCATGGAGTCCAGCGTCGTCGCGTGTGCGGACGTCCTGATCGAAGATGCCTTCGCATGGGGCAGCGCGCTCAGTCCGGATCTCGGCACCCAGCTGACTCTCGACGAGGTTCACGACCTCCTGCTGAATGCCTGGGAGACAGCAGCCGAGCTGCTGCCCGACGCCGTCGGCGTACCGGACCGAATGTGGTGGGCGGCCCCGCCCACCACCGAACTGCGCCTGAGCTGCGAGCAGCCGGCCCAGACCGGCGCCCAGCCCGCCCTGGCGTCATTCATCGACCTGCAGCCGCTCGGCCCCACCGACCGGGGCAGCCGCGCCGAGATGGCGGTCACGATCACGGCCGCGCCTGCCCTGGAGCGCAAGAGGCGCCAGGACCTCACACGCCGGGCGCTCGACTACATGGCCCAGGCGTACGGCCACGTCCATGGTGAGGCAAACCTGTCGTAGAGCCGGCCGGGAGCGACGGGCCCGGTTTCGGTCGGGTCCGCTGCCGGGCTGCCAGGTCAGGGCGATGACAGCCAACTACCCTGCGGTGTCTGGCTACCCTGCAGGTTCTGTACCGGTACGTGGCTGCCGCCGCGCTGCTTGAGGATCCATTGCGCGACGTCGTCCGCCAGCTCGTTGACCTGCTCTTCGGCCTGCGGCATACGGGGGCGTTGCCAGGGGGTGCGCCCCCACTGGCGTTCCAGGGTCCAGGGCCCGCCGCCTTGGTGGGCTTCGGCGGTGAAGCACACGTTGTAGTCCAGGACGGCTTGCAGGACGATGCGGCGGCCGTCGTGGGTGTGGGTGGCCATCCAGAGACTTCCGCCGTCGGGGACGAATCCGTCCTCGCCGTTGGGTTCCCAGCCGTAGTCGCCGAGCTCCCGAGGGCGGTCTTCGTAGTCGCCGGTGTGGTCCCTTTCCTCGCTCCAGGCGCCGGTGTCGCCGGTCAGTGCCTCGGCGATCCGCCTGATACCGGGCAGCATCATGTGCCGGGTCTGTTCGGTGTCCCGTCGCAGTTTCTCGAGGCCTGGGGTCATGACGTCGAAACCCATCCGGTACGCCCCTTGGCGGAAGGCACGTGCGGGAAAGCGGGTGGGGTCGGCAGAGTACCGGGCAAGCCAGGCGCGCAGCTCGTCGTGGAACTCTGCCATCGTCAGCCGCTCGGGGACGCTGTGCTGGGTCGCGGCCTCCAGTACATGGAGCAGTCGGGTCAGTCCGGGGCTGCGGCTGTGTTGCCACAGGGAGAATTCTTCGTGGTCGGCGCGGTGCGTGCCGTTGGGCGGGTAGGGGCCTGCCTTGGGCAGCGCGAGGACGAAGAGGGTCTTGGCCAGCGAGTAGACGTCGGCGCGCTCGTGTTCGCCGTTGACGGAGGAGAGCATTTCGGGTGCGATGAAGTTCGCCGGTCCCAGCTTCTCGCCGGTCCGGGTAAGGCCGGACGGCATGCCTGCAATGGCCGCGATTCCGAAGTCACCGAGTACGGGTGCGTCGTCGTACCAGAAGAGGTTGGCAGGCTTGATGTCCCGGTGGAAGGTGTCTCGGTCTGCCAGGGCGGCCAGCGTCTCGGCCAGGGAGGTGATGTGCGTGACCACGTCCAGCAGCGTTGCGTCATCTCCCAGCGCGTCGTCCAGGAGTTTGGCAGGGGGCATGACGTACCACCGGGGCTGGCTGCTGTCGACGTCGTCGACGTCCCACACGGGCAGGATGCCCGGCGTGCCACTCGCCTTCTGCATGAACAGTGCTTCGTTGTAGAAGCGCTGTCTGCGCTGATTGCTGATGCGCTCCTGAATGTGCTTGACCACGCCCCGGCGGCCGGTACCCTCCTCTATCCCGTTGCGCAGAAAGTCCTTTGAGCGGTTGCCGGGGAGGAGGGGGCCTTCGTCCTCCCAACGGGGGGTGTCGTAGTCGCGTGTGGGCCGCTGTCGTGCTTTGTCTGACATGTCGAAAAGGCTAGGCGGCGGGTACCGGCTCGGGAGGTGAAATACCCAATGTGCGTAGTGGGGTCCGATCCTGAACGTGCTGCCTGTTCGGCCCGGGACTTGGCCAGGACTGAGAGCTGTGGTTTGACGAGCACCCCTCGTTCGTGGCCTGGCCTTGGCAGGCACTGCGTTCCTCGCCAGTTGGGCTGGGACGCCGGAGCTGGCAGGCGGGGTACGTTCGTCAGGTCCTTGGTCCACGAGGTGCAGCTCCGCCCCTACGCGAAGCACCCGGCGTTGTCAGCTCCTGGAGGTACCGTCGGTGAGTAAGGCGGCTGGCAGCGGGGCCAGTTGCCGGCATGGAGGCGGAATACCTGCCGCCTCTGGTGCAGCTGGAGGTTGCATGGCCCTGGACAGACGCCGCGTGCAGACAGCCGTGATCGGCTACGCCGAGTCTGAGGACCCTGTCGTTCTGCCGATGGAAGCGATAGGGCTCGACAACTTCCGGGAGCGCCATACCGGCCAGAGCTATTGGTGCGGGGTGTGGCTGGGCGGGTGCGGACACCAACTCACGACAAAACTGTACACAAGCCGCGTTTGCCACTTCGCACATCTGCCCGATCCCGAGGGCACCTCTGCCTGCGGCAGGAAAGCCTCCGGGGTCGCCAGCGCGGACCACCTCTACATCAAGCAGGGTGTGCTGGAGTGGCTGGCCGAGCAGGACATCTCCGCCACCGCGACGATCGCGCGTGCCGCCGACGGCTCGATCAGCGGCGAAGTGCTGTTCACGCCGCAGGGGCACACGGACCTGACGGTCCTACTCGCCGGCGCTTCCGGTTCGGCGCCGACCGGCGCGGACGCCTCGCAGCTGGTGCTCGGTCCGGGAATGACGCACGACCCGCACTTGCTCGTGGAGCAGGGGTACATCAACCGTATCCAGTGTGTGCCCGACGGCACGCGTCGGCGGGTCCAGGTAGGCACGCAGCGCCGTGACGGCACCGAGTGGTTCGATCTGAGCGAATGCGCGCTCACCCCAACTGGGTTGTCGACTCCCGCGGTCGAGAAGATCTGGCACCTTCGTAGCTCCCGGCGGCTCATCGGCGTGCGGCCGCCCAGGACCGCTTCGACGATGGCCAGACCGGTAGCCGCTGCCGTCGACGTTGTCGCTCACGACATGCAGCCGTCGCAGGACCGGGCGGCGGTCATGGCGGCCCTGGACGATGCGGTGGCGGTCGGGCGCAGTGTGACCGAAATCCGTCGCTGGCTGAATCGGGCAGAGGCGGCGATCCACGGCGGTGCGACCGCGCAGGAGAACGACCTGATGCGGAGGGCCGGTGACTTGCTGCTGCGGCTGGAGCGGGGAGTCGGGGCTCCCACGCTCCACGAACCGAACCTGCTGGAGCGCAAGGCGTTGAAGACCGTGGAGAGGCTGCTGCGTGAGCTGGGCCGGCAGAAGGACCGTGGAATCCAGACCGTCACCCCTCGGCAGCGACGCCAGCTCGCACAGGCCTCGGAGCAGGCGGGCCAGTGGGTGACCGATCAGCAGCGTTCGAAGATTGCCTCCGTGCTGCAGGAACCGTCCGGGCCCGTCGCCGTGCCGCGGAATCCGCGGCAGAAATCCGCGCCCGTTCCGACGACACGCAAGCCGGTCGCTGAACCTGCGGATGCCGGTGGCTTCGACCCCGCAGGCCTCGCCGACGCCGTCCGAGACGTTCTCGAGCACGCAGCACGCCTGGGAAAGACCGTGCCCTTCAGCAGCCTGTGCGCCCAGGTCAAAGGCTTTGCCGAACTGCCAGAGTCCCGGCAGGTGTACGTGCTGCGGCGAGTCACGCCGACCGCTGCACCCCGCAGTCCCGCGCCCCAGCGTCCGGTCCTGCTCACCGCCCTGATCACCAACGAACAAGGGGCGATGCACCCGCTCTATCGGCGCCTGGCCGACCTTGCCGGTCACCACCTGCCTCAGCGACCCAACAGTGCCTGGGCCGACACCGTCAACGGCATTCACGACCGCTATCGCACCCGATAGCGGCGATGCACACCGGTGTCCTTCCCGTTATGGCCGAGCGCGAACAAGCAAGGCGAGCGGCGCATCGCCGCCCGCCTTGTATGCGGGGCCGACGTCCCTTTGCGTGGGCTCCGGTGTGCATCCGACGGGCTGGCCCCAGCCGAGCCCCCTACCGAGAAGGGCTATGGCGGGGCTGCTGGTCGGTTGTGGCCGCACCCTCTGCGTGAGGGTGCGGCGGCCTCGCAGCGCGTTTTGGTGCGCGTGTCCCCTCCTCGTGCGTGCCGGGCTCCTGCGCGGTCGCTGCTGGGCCGTCACCTTGAAGCGGCATGCCGAGGGCGTCGTAGGTCTGCTTCAAGCGCGCGATTGACTCTGTTCGGATGCTGTCAATCATCTGCCGGACAGCCTCGAATCTGCCCGGGTCTTCGAACACGGCAAGCCAGTCCTCGGAGAGGGCATCGGCTCCTTCCGTGTCGGGGCTGCCCCCTACTGGGGCGATGAGTTTCAGAGGGGCAATGAGTCCAAAAGCCTGCTGCTGTATGCGGTGGAGGGATTCCGCCCAGTCCGCAGCGGCGCGCTCATCGGGTGTCTGTTGGGTGATCCAGTACATCTCGGGAGGGCCCGGTGTGCTGTCCATATCCGTCCTCCATCGGGCTGTTCACGAGTGGCGGTGACCTGGTGCGGTACAGGGCACCTGGAGATCGCTTCCCGTTCTCAGGTAGATCGTTTCCCATTCTGCGGCAGATTTCTGGCTGACAAGGTGAGGCGGCGGCGCACGAGGTCGACCTCGACGATCCGTACGGTGATCTCGTCGCCCTCGCTCACGATCTGGCCGGGGTGCTCGACGGGCTCGTCTCGGAACTCTCTGTTGTGTACAAGGCCATCGACGCCGTCGGCGATGCGGACGAAGGCTCCGAACGGGACCAGCTTGGTGACCTGCCCGGTGGTGACAATGCCTGCTTGGTCCGCGAAGGGAACGAGCGGGTCCTTTTGGAGAGCCTTCAGCGACAGCTGAACCTGTCCACGCCGGGTGTCTATGTCGATGATCTCGCCCACGACCCGTTGGCCCGCCGTGACGGCGTCGGCGGGATGGTCGATCCACCGCCAGCTCAGTTCGGGGACCCTGATGAACCCGGTGCACTGATCGGGCTCGCCGTCGAGGTGCACGAACACACCGAAGTTGTGGACGCTCTGCACCTGACCTTGGTGTGTTGCGCCGCGCCGAAGGCCGAGAAGGAATGCTCGCAGAGCCGGGTCCTCGCACGCTGAAGCGGAGGCCCAGACGTGCTCCTGCTGCCAGTCGACGGCTATCACTTCGAAGGTGAGTCGCTGCCCGATGCTCACAGCTTCGGATGGATGCCCGATCGCCTTGCGGGTCAGATCACCGCGAGGGATACTCCCCACTGCTTTCCTGGGGCCGGAGAACCCGTCCAGTTCGACGAGCACCTCCCGGTCCTCGATGCTGATGACGCGGCCGGTACGGACTTCGCCGGCTCGTATGGTGTTCAGGAAGTCCTTCAGGGGCTCGCTCGACAGGGGTTCGGTCACGGCCACGACTTTAGAAGCCGTTGTCGTACCGATCTTGGTAAGCATGGGTTCGAATGTGGCGGCTCGGTCGGGCGCTCTTCCAATCTTCGGTCTGTCCGTTCATGAAGACCGAGCCTCTGGTACAGCTCGGGGTTGTCGAGACCTTGAGCGCGCCAGGAGGCCCTGCCGACGGCATCCAGGCGCCTTTCACCGCAGAAACGGCACAACGCCTCGTCTCTGGTGCCGAAACACCAACCCTGCGTCTGACCAGTGCAAACGCGTCCGTCGCTCTCGGAAGGACAGCGGCCCCTCGCCGGCCCGGACGGGAATCGTGTCAGAAGTCTGGTCTAGGTTTGGCCTGTGAACCACAGCAGCTCCACGGCCGGGGCGCCCCGCGAGCCTGACTTGCCGCCTTACCAGGTAGTCCTGGCGGAGACTGACTGGGCTTCGCTCGAGACGCCTTTCGGGAACGGTGAGGACCTTCCCGGGGTGCTGGCACGGTTGCTGGAGCCCGATCCCAAGGTGCAGGTCACCGCTTTGTCGGAACTGAGTGAGCTGGTCGGCCACCAGAACACCATCTACGAAGCCACCGCCCCCGTCGCCATGTATGTCGCCGGCATCCTCACCCACCCGGCGGCCATGACCCTCCGGCCGTATCGCAGCGTCCCCATCCGCGCGACATTGTTGAACTGGTTGGCTTCCACGGCCGACAACGCCTCCGCCGACTTCGTAGACCGCGTTGGGCAGTACTTCCCTGGCTTCCTCACCCCCGGCACCCTCGTGGCGGCCTTCCGGGACCTGCGCCCGATGCTTTACCGAGCCGTCGCGCCCTTCCTGCAGGACAGTCACGAGGACGTGCGCGAAGCCGCCGGCCTCGCCGCGCTCATCCTCGCCGAACACCCCGCGCTCGCCCAGCACCGCGATCACCTCGCCGTGCACGCGCGCCGCATCCTAAATACAAGCAGCGACGCCCCTAACCGGCGCGTCGCCTGGAAGGCCCTCGAAGCATGGGGCCACGACGTCACCGGCCCCGAACCTCTGCAGGAGGAGCCCTGGGACTGGGGGCCACACAGCGATGGCCGCGGCAATCTCGAACCTCCCTTCTGACTGATAGACGCACGGCCCATCGACCCAAGGATGTGCGGCCAGCCGAGTTGCCCGGCCAGCGGGCCTTCGCCTGCCGTGTCGTGTCCCCGCTTCAACCAGGTCCACCGCGTCCCGGCACCGCGGCCGGCCGTGGTGGACCTCACCAACAAGCGGGCCATCGCCGCACACGCTGCGGCCAAGCCCATCGTCCCGATCCCTCAGGGTGAACGGCTGCGGCCGCTTCCCACGGGCGAGCTGCCACGGATCTGCCAGAAGCCCACGATCACCGTCCGGCCCGGTGACCTCGGCAAGCTCGACAAATTCCGCCAGGACCGGCACTACCTCCCCCCCACCTGGCAGGACGCCTATCGGCCAGAGCGGGCAAATATCGAGGGCCTCAACGGCAGGGCCAAGAGCCACGGCATCGACATCTCCGACCCCACCAAGCGGCTCGCCCACGGCCGGGTCGCGCAGACCATCCTGCTCGCTCTGATGATCTGCAGCATCAACCTGCACATCCTCTTCACCTGGCAACAGACCAGCGAAGTCCGAGCCACCGCGGCCACTCATGAAGTCGCCCCCATCGCCGGACCTGCCGCACAGGAACCCGACGCGGCCGGCCTGCCTCCACCCAACGGTCCGAAGATCCGCACGACCACCTGAGACCTCAGCACCACAAGCGGGGATGACGCACGCCCGTCGACAGTCCCAGGATGCCCCACGCACCCGGAATACCCCGAAACTTCAGGACGACGACGGCCAGGCAACCGCTCCCGGCACCGAACCCGTTCGGACACCAGGGTCATTGCATGTTCGGGATCTGTCCGGGTTGATCACGTGAGACCGAGGGCCGACAGCGGTCGGCGGTAGTCACGGCTGGTGCGGCGGAG
>NZ_JBHVFU010000079.1:0-31923 GCF_042801455.1 Streptomyces sp. NPDC057565
TGAACTGTCCGCGCATGCGCGCAGGATAGCTCACCCATGATCCGCGCGCGGAGAGTGAGACGGGCAGGGAGGCGTAGCCCCAGACACGGTGGGAGATGTTGCGGCGGGGCTCGCCGGCCAGTTCGATGTGCCGTGCGCGGTGGGCGAGTTCGTCGAGGAACACGGAGAGTGCAGTCGATATGAAGCGGGCGGTGAGATTGTGCAGCCGAACTTGAGATCCCACAGGACGGTTGTAGGGAGCGGATGTAGTCCGGCACGTCTACTCACGATGTGCGCGTAGTCGAGCACTCTCACCGCTCAGCAACTCTTCCTACTTCAGCCCGCTGGGGTTCTCGGGCCGGAGCAACTGCTGGGCAACAGCTCGGAGCGGGTCAGCTCGAGCAACCGCCCCATCCAGTTTCGTCCCCGACCGTCGGGGACATCTCGCCAGAAGGGTGAGTCCGAGAGGCCGGTGTAGCTGATCCTGGCGTCCCCCGTGGAAACGAGGACCTGGGCGAGTTCAGGGTGCTGAGTGAACTTCACGCGAAGGAGCTCTGCCATGACCGCGAGCCGAACGTTAGGCCAGTCACTCCGGTGCGTTGCCTGGCCACCCAGGTCATGCGCCTCTCTGCCGGAGGCCGCATCCCGGATTCTGCTTCTGTCAGAAGCGTCGGCCGCCGACAGCGCCCAGTACCCATGCAGTACGGATGCATAGGACTCGCCGGCGAACACGATCTGTGCAGGGAAGTCGTTGCGGAGCATGAACAGCCCCGGCTGCTCAGGCCACCCCTGTGGGTAGACGGTTTCGTGCGAGATGAGAGCCGGTCGGCCGGGTTCTGAAGGATCGTCGGCATGCTGGATGGCTCGCCGCTCCTGCTCTCTCTGGACTCCCTGATCTCCGCGGCTGAAGTAATCCAGGACGTCCTGATGCATCTCCGCTGTCACTACCGGGCCATCGCCGTCGACGACCTCACCAATGTTCGTGAGCAGGATCCGCAAGGGACGGTCCTGGCGGTCCATATCTCCGAGGACGTAGATCCGAAGATGCGGCGGAACCGCCAGATATGCCGCCCGGAGAAGTGCTCGGTTGGACTCGGCTGGCTCCTGCTGAAAGCGTCGGATCGCAACCCAGCAACGTTGCCCGGCAGTTGGTCGCTCATTGAGTGCTTCGATGCGATCAGCGACTTCCAGAAGGAATCCCTCTGGTGTCAGCGGTTCGCCGTGACGGGAGGCCCACTTCGATGGTTCGTCGGGAAGGGGTGGAGTCTCAGGGTTGGTCACCGCCAGTCGGCCCGTTGCCAGCATCTTCTCGAGGCCGGCCAGGTCCGTACGTTCTCCGCAGGTGATCGCTCCATCCGCGAAGACAATCAGGTCGTCGAGGTAGTACTCACTGTCTGGTCGATAACGCCGCCAGATGTGGCACCAGGCCCCATCGATTCTCTCCCCATCCACCATCCGATATGTCGGTCCCCGCCAAGTCATCGGCGCACGCTATCGCCTGCGAGACGATCATGGGAGTGGCACGGGAGTCCCCAGGTCGCTGCTTCCTGCCCGGGCGGAGAGGCCGGGTAGCAGAAGGCCTCAGACTGCGACGGAGAGCAGGTCCACCACGAAGACGAGTGTCGAGCCCGCCGGGATCAACGGCGAGGGTGACTGGTTGCCGTAGCCGAGGCGCGGGGGAACGATGATCTCGCGCCGGCCGCCGACCTTCATCCCTCTGACCCCGCGGTCCCAGCCCTTGATGACCTTGCCACCGCCCACGGCGAACTTGAACGTCTGGCCCCGGTCCCAGGAGGTGTCGAATTCCTTTCCGGACTCGAAGGTGACCCCGACGTAGTGAACCTGGACAACCCTGCCCGGCTTCGCCTCAAGCCCGTCCCCGACGACGAGGTCGCGGATTGTCAGCTCGGTGGGAGCGTCACCCTCCGGAAGGTCGATCTCGGGCTTCGTCAGTTCACTCATTGCAGCCTCATTCGCTCGCCGCCGGAAGCCCTCATACAGACCAGCCGGGCACATGGTCACTCTATGCAGTAGATCATCATGCTGCCGTGAACGCTGATCTCCTGGAGTGCATCAAGCCCAGCGGAGCACGATTGCTCAGCGTGACTGGGCGTGCTACGTCATCGGTTCGCAGCGCAGCACGGTGTGGCAGCCCTCGCCGCCGACGAAGATGATCGCGAGCTGGGTAGCGGGCTCGTCCCACAAGTAGCGGAAGTATTCGAATGCCTCCCCGTTGAGCCACTGGGCCTCGTCCACGAGGAAAGTGCGGGGGCGTTCGGCCAGGGCGGTCTTCAGCAGGCGGTCGAATTCGCTGGGATGGCACGGTGGTTCACCGGCCAGGTCGAGCGCGGTGAAGAGTTCGTAGCGCACCGCGCGGGCGGCGGGCCGGGCACGGAAGGTGACCCGGCGGACGTCCTCGGTGGGTTCGAGTTCGCGCAGGCAGGTGTTGACGGCGAGGGTCTTGCCGAAGCCAGCACCGCCGTGGATGCACATCATGGCGCGGACGGAGACCTTTCCAGGTGATAGGCGCTTCTCCCGCAGGTAGGCGCGAACTCGCTGGTAGCTGCCCTTGTAGCCGAACGGGGCAATCTCTTCCCACAATGCCCACGCATTGGTGCATCCCTGGTTCCAGCGGTCATCGAGGTACGGCTTGTACTCATCGAGGATGGTGGGGCGGTTTTGCCACTGCCCCTGGAAGAGATCTTCGGGGGCTGCGGCGTCGGCCAGGCGCTTGACGGTGCGGTGGGTCATGTGGAGCTGGCGGCCGATCGAGCGTCGGCTGTGTCCTGCCTTCAGCAGGGTGTGGACGGTGGCGTGCCGCGACGATCGTGAGCCGCTCCATCGTGGCGCTCTGCTGGAGGTTGATCTTGTTCTGCTCGACGGAGACCACCGCGATGTTCACCTCCAGGACGGTGGTCAGCAGATCGCGCTGGGCGGCGACCTCCTCGTTGACCAGCAGCAGATGGTCGTGAACGTTGTGGAAGTACGGCAGGAGCTCGAGGAACGGGCCATGCCCGGCAGCCTAGGGGGCGGCACCGACATTGCCGGCCGGACGCTGAGGTCTCACATCGGGCCCGAGCAGCCCGGACGGGCAGCTGCGCCGCCGCAAGCTCCCGCGGCGGGCAACTGCCTCAAACAGTGGCGCGGCCTGGCCACACAGACCGACAAACTCGCCATCGTCTACCAGGCCGCACTCCACCTCGCCGCCATCCTCGTCCGGGCACGGCGCTCACCAAAGAGACAGAGCCTAGGTCGGCCAGCTGACCTGCCCGTTCTCGACCTCAAGCACATGCGGCATCAGGGATTCATGAAATCTGAGGTGGCCGATCCAGACCGTGTCGGGCGGCTTCTTCGGGCAGAGCCGGGTACTTGCCGGGCTGCAGCTGCCGGGAGAGCACGGCGAGCAGTGGGTGCACGGCGCGGTAGAAGTCGGTGACCTCACGACGCAGGAAGTAGATCCGTTCGGTCGGTGCGACCACCCCGGAGAACACCGTGGCCTCGATCTGCTCGATGTCGCGGTCGAGTTCCGCGACGACCGGCGCGTAGCTGTCGACGACCTGGTCGAGGATGGCCCACAGGGTTGAGGCGGTACCGGCCCGCAGCAGCTCGGAGCGGCGCTCGAGCCGGGCACGGGCGCCGTGCAGCTCGCTGGACTTTTTCGATGCCCTACCGGTCAACCCCGCCGACCCGGACGTCGTAGCGGCCGTGAAGCTGACCGCGGCGTCGCTGCACCAAGTCCTCGCCTCTGGGCAACCGGACATCATCACGTTGCAGAAGTACGACATTCCCGTCGCCTCGGACAGGTTCGAAGAGCGGTGGTGGTCCGTATTCCACATTCCCGTTCCCGGGCCGGACGGCAAGGTGGCATTGATCATCCACCGGGTGGAGGACATGACAGAGTTCGTCCACCCCTACCACGCCGACCACCACCCCCTGGGCCGAAGCGGGCGGGCAGAGGATATGAAGGCCGAGCTGTATGCCAGGGCGCAGGAGTCGCGGCGGCTGACCGAGGAACTGCAGGAGGCCCATGCCCAGGAGCGGCGGGTCGCCGTCGCCTTGCAGGAGGCCATGCTGCAGTCGCCGGATCTCGCGCAACACCAGGACGTTGCTGTGCGGTATCTGCCGGCGGTGGCATCGCTGAATATCTGCGGGGACTGGTTCGACGTGGTCGACCTGCCCGGGAACCGCTTCACTCTCGCGGTGGGCGATGTGGTCGGGCACGATCTTGCGGCCGCGGCCGTCATGGGCATGCCGCGCAGCGCGTTGAGCGCCGCGAGCCGGTCGAACCCCGGGCCCGCGGGGGCGCTGGAGGTGCTGGGGATGTATGCCTGCTCGGTCGAGGGAGCGCTGGCCGCCACGGCCGTCCAGGTGCTGATCAACATCGGCATGCGTCTGCTGGTCTACAGCACTGCGGGGCATCCGCCGCCCGTCCTGTTGCACGCCGACGGCAGCTGCGAGCTGCTGGATCAGGCCGCCGACCCGCCATTGGGCATTTGGGACGAGAACGTCCCTCGCTCGCAGGTCGCTCTCACGTACAACCATGGCGACGCCCTCGTTCTGTATACCGACGGCTTGATCGAGCGCCGCGGCGAAGACATCGATGTCGGTCTGGCCCGCTTGACGGCCGCCCTCGCCGCCTGCGCCGGGCTGAATGCAGAGCACCTCGCCGACGCTGCTCTGGGCCGACTCGGCGTCAGCGGAGGTTCACGTGACGACATCACCTTGGTCGTCGCCACCTTGTGACCGGCACGCGATCCTCGACGTCGGGACGTGGCGACCTTCTGGCCCGTATGTGGACCGGTCATCAAACGTCGTAACCATCGACGGCAAGGATCTCGCAGCGACACGACATCGCGCCCATGCCGGGTCGGCGTTTCGCTGCGGTCGCCGGCCGACCCGTGGGCTTACGGCTGGCCGACGACGGCAAACGTGCGGAACGCATTGGTGACGGGTCAGGCGGGGGCGTCGGCGTTCTGCATGGGGGCCGCGAACTCCTCGGGGCCCTGCTGCGCCGCCGCCGGATCCATCCACATGACTTGCCAGGGGTGGCCGTCGAGGTCGAAGAAGCTGCGTGAGTACATGAAGCCGTGGTCCTCGGCGCCATCCGCCTCAGAGCCGCCTGCGGCGAGCGCAGCGGCAGCGACCGTGTCAACCTCGTCGCGAAGCACCCGGTGTTGTCAGCGCCTGCGGGTACCGTCGGTGAGTCAGGTGGCTGGCAGCGTGGCCAGTTGCCGGCATGGGGGCGGAGTACCTGCCGCTTCTGGGTGCGGCTAGGGCTGTACCGCCCTTTCCTTGGTCCGCTTCCGGGGAGGCGTCGATGCGCCCGCTGTACGCGGCTCGCCGCCGCGGTTGCCGTCGATCTCGCAGCGCTGCTGCGCACGGGGTGGATCAGTTGCGCAGGGGGTGGATCAGTCTGTGGCCGAAACACTGCACCGACGGCCAGCGGGCCACTGAACGCCCGGCCGGCCACCGGCCACGAGCCGTACAACTTCCCCCTCGGCCGAGTGACCAACAACTGCCTGCGGCTCAGCCGCGCCTTCGAGCGTCAGGTGGTGGTGGGCCAGGTCCGCAGCAGCGTGGCGATCCTCGCGGCGGTGCAGGCGGAATCGAGGAGAAGGTCTTTGAGAGCGATGGCGTCGTCGCGAGTGGGCTTCACGGAGATACCGGCGGCTTCGAGATACATGACGCCGGTGGCGGCGGCAACGGCCATGTTGGAGCGCTCGAGCCAGCGGCACCGGCCGAGGTTGTGCACGAGTGCTGCGGCTTTGGCGTAGGGGCCGTCGTAGACGGGCTGCTCGAAGAGTTCGGCCCGGTGGCGGGCGACAGCCGCGACGGGGACACCGTAGTCGTCGGGGGCGGGATCGTCCGCACCGGCCACCTCGGCGACCTGCAGGATCCAGGGAACGTCGATGTGCAGTTCCATCACGCGGCGCGCACTCCCGGAGGCGTCTGCTGGGCATCCTCGGCCTCGTCGAAGACCGCCTGGTGCTCGGACAGGAAGCGGGCGGCAGCGTCCACCGCGCGGGCGCGCAGGCCGCTGGCGTCGTCCTGCACGAGGCGGGCGAGGTAGTCCCCGATGCTCAGTCCGAGGTCGGCGGCGCGCTTCCTCGCGAGTTCCGCGACGTCCTCATTCACGCGTGCGCCCAGCTGTGTCTTGGCCATACCCCACATGGTAACAGCTGTTACCAGTCTGTCCAGGCAACTGCGGAAGCGGTGGTTTCGTCCGCCCAATCCCCCGTCACAGAGGACCGCGACCAGCCGCTCTTGCTCGGAGGGCAGCCGATGGGACCACAGGTGAGCTCGATGCACTGTGGGGCCGCGCGCAGAGTCGCAGGTTCACGTGCCCTCGGGCATCAAGGCACGCGGCAGGCATGCGCAGGGGCAGGCAACGGGTGCGGCCGACAGCAGCACCGAGGACTGTGGGGCGCGGGAACATCTGATGGGCGTCGTGGGCGAAAATCTCGGTCATGCAGTGGCCGCCGCGGCCACCCGGCCGATCCCCAGAACGGCGGGCGCGCAGGTGCGGTTCCTGGTGAAACGACTGAAGGGCACCAGGCCGGTGACCGACTTGCTGGGGGTGTCCCAGCGCACCATCGAGCGGTACGTCAGGGACCAGATCAAGACGCCGCGGGCACAGCTCGCGGCCCGGCTCGCCGATGAGGTCCGCACACGGTGGCAACCGCGGGTGAAGGAGAACGCGAAGAAGAACGCGGCCGCCTCCACCGGCATCATCGTGGAAACGAGAGCGCGGTTCGGGTTCACCGCCGCGCCCGGCAGCACGGACGACGGACGCATCCGGCGCATCACCCAGCACCTTCCCGCCACCTACGCAGCCCGCCTCTTCGACGCACAGGCTGCCGGTGCCCCGGAGCAGCAGCTCCAGGCCGTCCTCGCCGAAGGACTCCAACAGGAGTACTTCAAGGACCACGCGCCGACGCCGACGGGCTCCTGGTCGAATTCACCGACATCGACTACGTAGAACTCAGCTTCTGACAAAGCAACGAAGCCCCCGATTGAGCACTTCAGTGAGCCGAAGCGCAATAGGTGTCACAAAGGCAGGCTTGTTGTCACCAGGTCCTCGGCGTCCGGTGTTTGTGCCCGTTGTTTCACCCGTGAGGGCGGCGTTCTGTGAGTGCCTTGCGGGCCGTCTTCGTACGGATTGCTCGGTAGTAGAGCGATTTGGTGGATGAATACCGCCACGGGAGTGCCTCCCAGCCCCGGCGATTGCTGTGGGACGTCTTGTCGGACAGTGAACGACAGCAGTGGACCTGACCGTTTCTGGCAGCCCCGCGGCTTCTTCAGCTCGAGCAGCCAGCGGTGCGAGCGCCGTCGTCCTCACGCAGCGCAGCGTTGAGGGAATGTCAGGAATGGCGGCCGCACTGCACAAGCAGAAGAAATACCGGGAACTCGGACACCCGTATGGCGCTGGAGTTCGCGACGTGAGCGCGGGCGGGGCGAGTGGTCAGTGAGTGATTGTGTGGTTAGCGTTCGTGGTGTGGCGCACATCGTGATCGTGGAGGACGACACCTCTATCGGAGCCAAACTTGCGGCCTCGATGCGCAATGTCGGACATGACAGCGACTGGTGCCAGAACGGCGCGGCAGCTCTGGCCAGGGCCGCCGATGGCGGCGTCGACCTGCTGCTGCTGGACCTGGGGCTGCCGGACGTAGACGGCTTCGAGCTGTGCCAGCGGCTGCGGGATCGGCTGCCGGGCGCGGTGCTGGTGGTGCTGACGGCCCGCACCGGGGAATTGGACGTCATCCAGGCGCTGGAGTCGGGCGCCGACGACTACCTCACCAAGCCGTTCCGACTCGCCGAGCTCGTGGCGCGGGTGACGGCGCACCTGCGACGGGCGGCGGACAGCGGCGGCACGGCGGAAGCGGCGAGCCTCCGGCATGGGCGGCTGGTGATCGACCGCGCGGCGCGACGGTGCCTGGCGCCCGAGGGTGAGGTGGAGCTGCGGCCGAAGGAGTTCGACCTGCTGGCCGTGCTGGCGGCGGCATCGGGACAGGCGGTGAGCAGAGAGGAACTGATGAGCCAGGTCTGGGACGAGAACTGGTTCGGCTCGACCAAGACCCTGGACGTGCACGTCGCGGCGCTGCGCCGCAAGCTGGGGGACCTGGTGCACATCACCACGCTGCGGCACTTCGGGTACCGTCTCGAGCCCCCGTCGGACGCCTGAGGTGCGCCACCGCATCCTGCGGGCCACGGTCGTCGCGGTGCTGTGCGCGCTGTTGCTGTTCGCCGTGCCTCTGGCCGTGGCGGTACTGCGCCTGTACCGGCAGGACGAGATCCGTGAGCTGGAACGGGCTGCCGACCGTGCCGCGCTGACCCTACCCACGCAGGTTCGGGAGCTCGACCCGCGTGAGCTGCCGCGTCTGCGGTCCGGCACACGGCTGGCGGTGTACGACACCAGAGCGCGCCTGGTGACCGGTTCGGGGCCCGCAAGTGGTGATGCCGCTGTACGGGCTGCCCTGGCGGGCTCCGTGCAATCGCGCCAGGTCGGCGGGAACCTGGTCGTGGCAGTTCCGGTGGGGTCCGCCGAGCGTGTGCGCGGTGCGGTTCAGGTCAGCCGTAGCGCCGCGTGGGCGTGGCGCCGTTCGGCCCTTACCTGGCTTGCCATGGGAGGGCTCGGAGCCTTGGCCGTCGGCGCCGCGGCCCTGGTGTCCGTGTGGTCCAGCAGGAGACTGGCGCAGCCGTTCGAGGCGCTGGCGGCGACCGCGCGGCAACTGGAGAACGGCGAGCTGACCGCGCGGGCCGCCATCTGCGGGCTGCCGGAGGCCGACGCGGTAGCCATCGCCTTGAACCGTGCCGCCGACCGGCTCGACCGGCGGCTGCAGCGGGAGCGGTCCTTCAGCGCCGATGCATCCCACCAATTGCGCACTGCGCTGGCCCGTACGCGCCTGGAGCTGGAGAGCGAACTCGCCGTCAGTCCGCCCTCCGACCCGCACGCAGCGATGCGCGCAGCGTTGGAGTCGCTGGACCATATGACGACGATCGTGGACGACCTGCTGGCCCTGGCGCGCGACGTACCGGAGCGAACCTTGCTGGATGTAGCGGCTCTGCTCTCGGAAGCCCGAAGGCGATGGTGGGACGATCTCGCGGCGGCGGGCCGTCGCCTGAGGGTGGTGGTCGAGGACGACCTGCCGCCGGCCGTCGGTTCCCGGCAAGCCGCTTGCCAGGTGCTCGATGTGCTGATCGCCAACGCCGCGACCCACGGCCGGGGAGAGGTGACCGTGCGGGCCAGGGACGCCGGCGAGGTCCTGGCCGTCGATGTCGAAGACGAGGGGCCGGGGCTGCCCGAAGGCCAGGACCTCTTCGCCCGCCGCCCGGCGGGCGAAGAGCACGGCATCGGGCTGACGCTCGCACGATCCCTGGTGGAGGCCGAAGGGGGGCGGCTGTTCGTCTCCCGCCGGGCCCCGCGTCCCTGCTTCACCTGGCTCATCCCCCGGCCGAACCCGCAGAACTCAGGCCCTGACCTGGACTGACCGCAGGCATCCACGCTTGGCAGACGGCGCTTGTCGATGATTGCGACCTCGCCGCCGTTGAAGTGCGGACGCTCGCACACCCACGCATTAACCGTGGCCTAACCCTCCCCGCAGCGGACGCTAACCAGGTGCTCGATAGCGTGATGGATGTCGGCGGAGTCCCGCGATCGCGGATCGGGGATCGCCAGATCGCGGTCTTGCCGGACAGCAGCCCCGGGAGCGGTTCGCTGCAGAGGGAGACGGTAGCGATGACAGGACAGATGGAGCTGCCGCCGCCCGACGAGGCCTGTGCCGCCGTACAGGAAGGGCCCCCAGAGGCAAGTAATCAGTTCTGGTCCGATGTGCGACTCCTGAACGAGTGCTTCGAGCGCGCATGCGACAGGGGCCCGGAGTGCACTGCCGTGGAGTGTGGTGCGCAACGGCTCTCCTACGCCGAGCTCGACCGGCAGGCGAATCGGCTGGCCCGGTTGCTCCTGACGCGAGGGGTGGGGCCGGGTGACGGCGTGGGCATTCTGCTCGACCGGTCCCTGGACTCCTATGTGGCGCTGCTCGGCGTGATCAAGTCGGGGGCGAGCTATGTACCACTGGATCCGGCGTTCCCGGCCGACCGGCTGGAGTTCATCGTTCGGGACGCGGGGCTGCGCGACTTCGTGACGTCGTCATCCTTGTCCGACCGCACCCTGCACCTGCCGTGCGCGGTGCTGGAGGTGGACCGCGTGGTCGATCGGCTGGCCGCGCTGCCGGCCGGGCGGCCCGGTGTCGAGATCGCTCCCTCCTCTCCTTGCTACGTCATCTACACATCGGGCACCACCGGACGGCCCAAGGGCGTGGCGGTCTCGCACGCGAGCATCGTGAACTTCCTGCGGGTGGTCACGCCGTTCTACCGCGTGACCGGTCAGGACCGGGTCTATCAGGGCCTGTCGATCGCCTTCGACTTCGCGTTGGAGGAGATCTGGCCGACTTGGATCGCGGGGGCGACGCTGGTCGCGGGGCCGACTGGAGGCCGGATCGCGGGCCCGGACCTCACCGCGTTTCTGGCCGAGCGCGGCATCACCGTCCTGTGCTGCGTGCCCACGCTGCTGGCCACCCTCGAACCGGAGCTGCCGCGGCTGCGTACCTTGCTCCTGAGCGGCGAGGCGTGCCCTGCCGACCTGGTGCGCCGCTGGTGGCGCCCCGACGTACGCATTCTCAACGCGTACGGTCCGACCGAGACGACGGTGACTGCTACCTGCAGCGAACCCGTGCCGCACCGGCCGGTCACCATCGGCACCCCGCTGCCCACGTACCGGCTCTATATCCTGGACGAATCGCTTCGCGCCGTTCCGGCAGGGGAGCCCGGGGAAATCTGCATCGGGGGCCCGGGCGTGGCGATCGGCTACGTCAACCGGCCCGCCCTCACCGCGGAGCGGTTCGTCCCCAACCCGATGGCCCGGGACCGCGCGGTCGCCCCGCGGGTCTACCGCACCGGGGACCGCGGACGGCGCACCACGACCGGCGAGATCGAATACTTGGGCCGGGTCGACACGCAGGTGAAGATCCGCGGCTACCGCATCGAACTGGCGGAGATCGAGGAAGTGCTGCGCGAGGACGATGCGGTGGAGAACGCGGTCGTCACTCCGCTGGAGCGTGACGGCTCCGCTCAGGACCTCGTCGGCTACGTCGCCCTCGCCGCCGCGCCGGACACTGTCTCGGAGGCAGACCTGCGGGAGCGTCTGCGGATCCGGCTGCAGGGCAGGCTGCCGGGGTACATGGTGCCTGCACACTTGGAGGTGCTTTCCGGGTTCCCTCTGCTGGCCGCGGACAAGGTCGACCGCGCCGCGCTTCCCGCCCCGGTCTCGCCCCCGCTGGGCCGGCGTTCGCGACCGCGCGTCGACCCCACGACACCGCTGGAACAGCGGCTGGCCGGATTGTGGGCCGACGTGCTCGGGTGCGGCGCGATCTCGGTGGAGGAGGACTTCTTCTGCGACCTGGGCGGGCACTCCATGACCGCTGCCCGCCTGGTCTCGCGGATGCGGCAGGATCCCCAACTGCGGGACGTGGCCATGGGGGACCTGTACGCCCACCCCACACTCAGGGGCCTGGCATCCTTCATCGAAGTCCTCGACGCAGAGTCGCAGGCCGGGCCGCCGGCCCCTACCGAGGTGGCCCCGGCTCCCCCGGACCACTCCACGACGCGGGTGATGGTCTGCGGCGTGGCCCAGCTCGCCGGACTGTACGCGTGGTTGTTCCTGCCCGCATTCGCGATGACCGTCTTGTTCTACCGGCTGTTCCGGTCCGGGCACGTCCGGGTGCCGGTGCCCACCGCCGGAGTCCTGGACCACCTCGTCCGGTTGCCGGTCCCGGCGATCACGCTCCTGGAGATCGGATGGCTCGCGATCACCTTGCTGGTGCTGCCGCTGCCAGTGAGCCGACTGCTGATGGCGGGGGTCGGCCCGGGGCGTTATTCGCTGTGGGGTGTGACGTACTGGCGGTTCTGGATGCAGAGCAAGGTCCTCGCGCTGACGCCGCTGCGGCTGCTGGCCGGCTCTCCGCTGCTCGCCGCGTGCCTGCGCCTGCTCGGCGCGCGGATCGGCAGCCACTGCCATGTGCAGGCGATGCTGGCTCCACCGTCGCTGCTGTGGATCGGCGCGGGGACGAGCATCGGCTACGGGGCCCGACTGCAGACCTATACCGTCGAGTCCGGGCGCCTGCGCCTGGGGGCGATCCGGATCGGGTCGGGGTGCTTCGTGGGGGCCAACAGCGTGGTTCTGCCGGGGGCGGTGATCGGCGATGGCGCCAGCGTGGGCGAGCAGTCGCTCGTGCCGGAGGACTGCGTCGTGCCGCGCGGTGAGCACTGGGCCGGCTCCCCGGCCACACGGCAGGACACCGCGCCGGCACTGCTGCGGGACCTGGAAGCCCGAGCCGACGACGAACCCTGGCCCGCGCGGGTGCTCGCCGGGTACGGCGCGGGGGCGCTACTGCTCGTGCTGGGCCCGATGGTGATCTTCGGTTCCGCCTCGGCGCTGGTGGAATTCACCGCTTGGCGGTACGGCTTGGTGTGGGCCCTGGCGGCAGTGGCAGCGGCCGGTCCGCTGGTTCCCCTGGCCACCTGCCTCTTCGCCCTCGTGACCAAACGCGTCGTGATGCCCTCCGCACATGCCGGGATCCACCCCGAACGCAGCACTTTCGGGGTGCGCAAGTGGATCAGCGACGGCCTGATGCTGGTCAGCCTGACCATGACTCAGGCCCTGTACTCAACCCTCTATCTCGTGCCGTTCCTGCGGGCGATGGGCGCACGGACGGGGCGCTGGGCCGAGGTCGCCACCGTGAACTTCGTCGATCCCGACATGCTCGTTGTCGGCGAAGGCAGTTTCCTGGCCGACGTCAGCGTCGTGGGCCCGGCGATCTTCCACCGGGGCCGTATTGCCCTGGCCCCGGCGCAGATCGGACGGCGAAGTTTCGTCGGTAACGGCGCGCTGGTGCCCGGCTCCTGCCGGCTCGGCGACAACAGCCTCCTCGGGGTTCACTCGCTCGCGCCGACCAGGCCCATGGACCCGGAGACGACCTGGCTGGGTTCACCGGCGATCTTCCTGCCCCGCCGCGAGGCGAGCCAGGCTTTCCCCGCGAAACTGACCTACACACCGAGCCGCGGCCTTGTAGCGGCGCGCCTGGCCATCGAGTACTTCCGGGTCACCCTGCCGGCGACCGTCAGCGCCCTGAGCGTCCTCGGCGTCCTGTTCGCCGCACTGCACATGGTGGGTTCCCTCTCGCCCGCGGTGGTGGTGCTGCTCGGACCCGCCCTGCTCCTGGGCGCCGGTCTCGGCTGCACGGTGGTCGCCGTGGCAGTCAAGTGGGCGGTCGTGGGAAGGTACCGGCCACGCGTGGAGCCCCTGTGGAGCGTCTGGGTGCGGCGCACGGAACTGGTCACCGGCCTGTACGAGAACCTTGTGGTGCCGGTCCTGGTGAGCCTGCTCACCGGCACGCCGTGGATGGGCACGGTGATGCGCATGTTCGGCGCTCGCATCGGACGCCGGGTCTGGATGGCCACGACCTTCATGACCGAGTTCGACCTGGTCCACGTCGGTGACGACGCCGCCGTCGGCGAATTCACCTCGCTGCAGACCCACCTGTTCGAGGACCGTGTCATGAAGATGGACCGGGTCACCGTCGACGACGGCGCCTCGATCGGACTCCGTTCCGTCGTCCTGTACGACGCACGCGTCGGTGCCGGTGCCCGTCTGGACGCGCTGTCCCTGGTGATGAAGGGCGAATGCCTGCCGGACGGCACCCGCTGGCGGGGCATCCCCGCCGCGCCCCGCCACGACCGCGCGTCCACAACCAGTACGGTGCAGGATCGCGATCCCGGTCCCGGTCTTCCTTCTCAGCCATCCGCCTTCTCCAAGGGAGGCCCGTCATGATCACGCCCCTGCACGCGGGAACCCGCGAACCGGTATGGCCACACGTGGCCGGCGAGCTGCCCGGCCCACGTTCGGCAGCACTGCTGGCTCGTCAGGAACGGTGGGAGTCACGGGCCCGTACCTACCCCCGTCACCTGCCGATCGCGCTGGCCGAAGGGGCAGGGAGCTTCGTCCGCGATGTCGACGGGAACCTCTTCATCGACTTCCTCGCCGGCGCGGGCGTCCTCTCTCTGGGCCACAACCACCCAGAGATCGTCCGCAGCGTGGCCCGGCAACTCAGCGCCCTCACCCACGGCCTGGACTTCCCCACCCCCATCAAGGACGCCTTCACCCAGGCCCAGCTCTCCATGTTGCCGCCGCGCCTGCGCGCCCGGATGAAAGTACACTTCTGCGGACCCACCGGAGCCAACGCCGTCGAGGCAGCCCTCAAGCTCTGCAAGACCGCCACCGGTCGCGGGGGCGTCATCGCCTTCCGCGGCGGCTTCCACGGCAGCACGCACGGCGCCATGGCCGTCAGCGGCCTGGTCGCACAGAAGACGCCTGTCCACGACGGGATGCCCGGTGTCCACTTCCTCCCCTACGGCTCCCTCGGCCCGTACCCAGCGGGACCAGCAAGCCGCCTCGGCCCCCAGGAGTGCGCAGACCAACTGGAGCAGACACTCACCGACAGCCTCGGCGGCGTCCCGCTGCCCGCTGCCGTCATCCTGGAAGTGGTGCAAGGCGAGGGCGGCGTGGTCATCGCGCACCCTGACTTCCTGCGACGCGTGCGGGTGATCACCCGCGCCCTGCACATCCCTTTGATCGTCGACGAGGTGCAGACCGGCTGCGGGCGCACCGGCACCTGGTTCGCGTTCGAGCAGTACGGCATCGAACCCGACGTGATCGTGTTGTCCAAGGCCCTCACCGGCATCGGCATCCCTGTCTCGCTCATCCTCTACGACGCCGCCCTCGACACCTGGGCGCCCGGCGCCCACATCGGCACCTTCCGCGGCAACCAACTCGCCTTCGCCGCAGGCGTGGAGACCATTCGCATCATCCGCCGGGACGACGTCCTGGGGAACGTACAGCGCAGGAGCGAGCAGATCGCGAACACGCTCAGCGAACTCGTCGCCGCCCCCTGGGTCCGCGACGTACGCGGCCGCGGCCTGATGTGGGGCATCGAACTGGCCTGCCCCGACGACGGACGGCCCGCCCCGCGGCTCGCGGCAGCCGTGCAGACGCACGCGCTGCGGCGCGGCCTCATCGTCGAACGCGGCGGGCGCGAGGACGCCGTCATCCGTATCCTGCCCCCGCTCAACGTCACCGACGACGTGATCGATACCGCCACCACGATCCTCGTCGACGTCGTCCAAGCCTGCACATCGAAAGCGTCCGCCGGCTCCACCAAAGGAGGAGTCTGACGTCATGGCTCTGCTCGTCCAGAAGTACGGCGGATCCTCCATCCCGAGCCTGGAAAGGATCAAGGCCGTCGCCCAGCGCATCGCGGCCGCCCACCACGCGGGACACGACATCGTCGTGGTGATGTCCGCCATGGGCGGCACCACGAACCAGCTCCTGACGGACGCACAGAGCATCACCGCCGCTCCTCCCCCACGGGAACTCGACGCCCTCCTGGCCACGGGCGAACAGGCCTGCACCGCGTTGACCGCCATGGCACTCAACGCCCTCGGCACCGAGGCCTGTTCCTTCACCGGCTGGCAGGCCGGCATCCTCACCTCGCACACCTACGGCAGCGCCGACATCATCGATGTCCATCCATACCGGGTCCGCAATGCACTCGCCCGCGGCGTCATCCCACTGGTAGCCGGCTTCCAGGGACTGACCTGCGGCAGCGCCGACGTCACCACACTCGGCCGCGACGGCTCCGACACCACCGCGGTCGCCCTCGCCGCCACACTCAAGGCCGACGCCTGCGAGATCTACACCGACGTGTCCGGGGTCTACACCGCAGACCCCAAAGTCGTCCCCGAAGCCCGGCCACTGGCCTGCCTCACTCACCAGCACATGCGCGAAATGGCAGCCAGCGGCGCAAAGGTACTAGCTCTGTCCAGCGTGGAATACGCCCAAAAGCACGGCGTAACCCTCCACGTCCGCTCGTCCTACAACCACTGCCCCGGAACCATCGTGTCCGACAAGTTCTTCGACGTCACCTACGCGCAGCAGAGCCCGACCGTCATCGCCATAACCCACAACCCCCACAACACCAAGATCACTCTGCCCGGCCGCCCCGAACCGGCACCAACCCTGCGCCTCCACGCAACCACATCCACCGCCGCCGGACGGTCCACCCCGCGCTCGTATCCCTCGCACACCGGACACGGGGACGTCCCCTACGACGAGTACATCGCTACCGCCTCACTGATCGGGTCCGGCCTGTGCGCCCACCCCGAAACACTCGCGACACTCCGCAGAACCCTGACACGCGTCGGGATCCCCTTCACACCCTTGACCATGACGGACACACGAATCACCCTCATGTGCCCTCCCTCCTACCTTGCCGACACCGTTCGCGCGCTACACAAGGCGTTCCTCACCCACACGCCACAACCACCGGTCCCACGGCACAACCGCCAACTGACCCTGCAGCCATGACCCAGAAGGGCGGCACTGTCACGTTGGCGGATGGCGTGGGAGGATCCTCGGGTTGATCATGGTGGAGGGGATCGCCGGTGGGGAGCGCGTCGCCGTCGTACAAGGGGCACCGATACCCGGTCGAGGTGATCTCCCACTGCGTGTGGCTGTACTTCCGCTTCCCGATCAGCTTCCGTGAGGTGGAGGAGCTGATGCTCCAGCGCGGCGTCGTCGTCTCCTACGAAACGGTCCGGCGGTGGTGCCGGAAGTTCGGGCAGGCCTACGCCGACAGACTGCACCGCCGCCGGCCCCGGCCCGGGGACAAATGGCATCTGGACGAGGTGTTCATCAAGGTCAACGGGGAGCGGAAGTACCTGTGGCGGGCCGTCGACCAGGACGGCAACGTGCTCGACATCCTCGTGCAGAGCCGCCGGGACAAGGCCGCCGCCCGGCGCTTCTTCCGCAGACTGATGAAGAAGACGAGCGCGGTGCCGCGAGTGATTGTCACGGACAAGCTCCGCTCCTAGGGCGCGGCCCACCGCGAGGTCATGCCCTCGGTCGAACGCCGCTCCCACAAGGGCCTGAACAATCGGGCGGAGAACAGCCACCAGCCCACCCGCCGGCGCGAACGCGCGATGAAGGGCTTCCGCAGTGTCGGCGCGGCCCAGCGGTTCCTGTCCGCGTTCAGCGGCATCTCACCCCACTTCCGACCCCACCGCCACCTGATGACCGCCCCGACCACCGAGCCGAGATGACCATCCGCTTCGCCATCTGGGACCAGATCACCGGCGCTGTCGGCCAGCCCACCACGGCCTGAACACAGGCCCGGACCGCAGGCCCACCATGCCCCGACACACCGGTAGACACCCACACATCCAACAACGTGACAGCGCCGTTTTTCGGGATCGTAAGGGACGGGGTGCGTGCCCTGGTCGTAGTCCTTGCTCAGCTGCGCGCACCCCGCCCCACGTCGACCGAAACGACTCGCCACAGTGCGAGTCACGCGACCCATCGGACACGCCCCAAGCCGATGTCGCGTGCGGCCGGTTCCCTCCACCGCCTCTCCTACCTCACCTGAGCGCCATCACGCCGGCTCGCGCACCAGCCAGTCGGCTCGCACGCCGCGACGATCGCGCGTTCGGCCAGCGCCGCTGGCCTGCCCGGCTCGTCGAAGGCGGCATCGCTGCCCACAAGGATTTTCACCTTGCCGTGACGGAGCATCACGGCAAGGTCGTTCCCGGAGCAGCAGCGATGCGCCGACGTGCACCACCACACACCAGGCTCTCCCCCGTTTGCCGCTACCGGGGTGTGGTGGCATTGAGCCAGTCGTCGACGGTGACGACGTCCGCCCACTGCGGGAACAGCTTCTCGGTGAGGAACCGGTGGACCTCGGCGTCGGTGTCCAGGCAGGCGTCGGCGAGGACAGTGAGGTCGAAGTCCAGGTCGTTGGCCTGGCACAGGGTGTGCAGCACCACGGCGCTGGTGGCGATGCCGGTGAGCACGAGGCTGTCGATGCCGTGCGCCCTGAGCACCACGTCGAGATCGCTGCCCGAGAACGCGCTCGCCCGTCTCTTGGTGACCACCACCTCGCCCGGCCGAGGCGCGACATCGGGGTGGATTTCGGTGCCGGGGTCGCCCTCGACATGGAGCCCGGCTCGCGCGACGGCGGTCAGTGCCCTGTTGCGCGGGCCGACTTCCGGAAAGCCCGGGCGTAACGCGATGATCACGTAGATGACAGGAATGTCCGCCTCCCGGGCACCGTCGATCGCCCTGCGCAGGCGCGGGAGGTATCCGGAGCCGTCGTCGGCGATGTCCACGATGGCTCGCTGGACGTCCATCACCAGAAGGGCGCTGCTCATACGGTCTCCAGGAACGACGTCAGTTCGGCGTTGAAGCGGGCCGGGTTCTCCATGTTGGGGTAGTGCGCGGCCGCAGGCACCGTGGCGGTGTGCCCGCCGGGGACGAGCTTCGCCAGGCGGCCTGCCATGGCGAGGTGGTCCGGTGCGTCGAGGGCACCGTTGATCGCGCACACGGGGACGGCGATCCCGGGCGCGCGCTCCCAGGTGGCCGTGACCGGTACCCGATGGTCCGCTTCGCCGGGCGCGTGCTTGCCGAGCGTGCCGAGTGCCATCTCCCGCACCCGTCGCATCAGGTTGGCATCGACGTCGGCCGGGTCGCGGTGCGGGCCGGCGACGAACCGCTGAAACGCTTCGACCCAGCCGGCCGCGTCGCCCGCCGCCAGCGCCCGCCCCTCGGCCGAAAGGACATCCAGCGCCCACGGGTCCTCGAAGACGGGCTCGCTGGTGCCGACACCGCTGACGACGACCGCGCGGACCAGGTCCGGGTGTTCCAGCGCGCAGTCGACGGCGGTGGCCCCACCCATCGACACTCCGACGAGTACTGCCGGGTCCGCCTCCAGGCCGCGCAGCAGCGCGGCGACGTCGTCGGCGGGCCGGAACGGGCCGGTCGCGTTGTCTGAGCCGCCATGCCCGCGGGCGTCGAACGCGATGACCCGATGGCGTGCGGCGAAGACCAGGATCTGTTCCTCCCACATGCGGTGATCGAGGAAGCCGCCGTGCAGGAACACCAGAGGCGGCCCGGAACCGGCCTCACGGTAGGCGAGTAGGCCATCGACCGTCTGCAGGGAACGGATCGGAACGGATGCGAGATCGACACTCATGACAACTAAGGTGTCATTCTCGAGGTGACTTGGCAACCAAGGTGTCATGATGAACGTATGACGGACGAACATACCGAGGCCCGCCCAGCGCTCTCCCGGGACGAACTGGCCGGACGCCTCACTGAGGTCTTCGACGTGGTCGGCCCGCTCTACCGGCGGGTCCATCGCAAGGTGGAGCAGACGGCGCCGATCGAGGGCCTGTCGGTCGGGGTGCGCGCGGTGCTCGATCTCCTGCGTGCCCAGGGGCCGACGACGGTGCCGCAGATGGCGCGGGCGCAGGCACTCAGCCGGCAGTTCGTTCGTCGCATGGTGAACGATGCGGCGCGGCACGGCCTGGTGGAGAGCGTAGCCAACCCCGCGCACCGTCGCTCGTCACTCATCAGGCTCACCGATGAGGGCCGGGCCGCGATCAGCGCCGTGCGAGCCCGCGAACTCGCGCTGTTGCGTCGCGTGGACGGCGACCTGACCATGGCGGACGTCGACGCGTGCCTCCGCGTACTCGGCGCGATGCACACGCTGTTCGTGGACGTGGACGTGGACGTGGACGTCGACGTGGACTGAGCCTGGGTACTCGTTCAGTCTCCCGCGGGTCGTGGTGGGGGCCCGGTCGGCCGCATGACGTTGGCCGGCCCGCTTCCGAGCAACGTGGAGCCGGTCCAGGGCCGGGACAGTTGCGAGCCGGCACAGGGCGGGCTACCCGAAACGGCCGCACGCTGGCCCCAGTTCACCGGCTGCTGCCACCGACGACGCAAAGCAGTCAAAACAGCCGCCACCTCCGGGCGTGAGTAGTTGAGGTACAGGAAATCCTGGTGAGATTGATCTTGCTGGGTTTCGCCTACGTCGTAGGGGCTTCGAGCTGGCGGGGAACGGTGCCAGCGCACAGTTCCTTCAGGTCCGGGATGTGGTTGCAGAGGGTACCCGGGGAGACGCCCAGCAGCCCGGCGATCGAGGTGACGGAGCGACCGGGGTCGGGCAGCAGGTCGCAGGCAGCGCGGATGACTTCCTCAGTGGCCACCGTGGGGCGCCCGCCGACCCGGCCGCGGGCGCGGGCGGCGGCCAGGCCCTCGTGGCAGTCGACCTCGTCGCAGTTCGTCGCTTTGGCGGCACTGGTCCGTCCAGCGGTAATCCCCGTGCGGTTCCCGCCCCATGGGGATTACCGCTGAACGGACGGGCAAGGAGCGAACCGCATCGTGCGCACCGTGCTGCCGGTACACGCCGGTGAGGTCGGTGCTCCGTGGACATCCGTCCGGTGCGCGTGGCGTGCGGTCGGCCGGTGGGGCCGCCGCGCCGGGCCGCCGTCGGTGCGGCAGTGCCGTCAGGAGTCTGCGGTGTGGTCAAAGCCGCGCAGGAGGGATCGAGCTCCTGCGCGGCCCGGCTCAGGCTGATCTTGCAGGGCTGCGGACTACTCGGCTGCTACGGCCACTGGCTCGGGAGACCGTTCGCGTGGCCGCGGCTTTCTCAGCGCTACGACGCACAGCAGGGAGGCGAGCAGGGGGACGGTGAAGAGGAAGAAGATCTTCTGTGGGGCCCATCCTCCGGAGAGGAGGTAGCCGACCAGGATGGGCGCGGTGATGGACACCAGCCGCCCGATGCCGATCATCCATCCCATGCCGGTGGCGCGGGCGGCGGGGGTATACACGCCGGGTGCCACGGTGTAGAACCCGGCGATCGCCGCGGTGGTCAGCAACCCCAGGAGTGCCACTACGGCCATGGCCACCCCCATGTGTCCGGAGATCTGTCCGAACAGCGCGTAGGAAACGGTTGCTGCGGTCAGCGCGCCGGCCAGGAGCAGTCGGCTGCGCCATCGGCGGGCGAGGGCGCTGAAGAGGAAACAGCCGATGATGCCACCCAGATTGGCGACCGTGCCCACGGTGACGCCCAGCGCATCGTCGCCGGAGACGGAGGCCATGATTTTCGGCATCCACGTGTTGGCGAAGTAGTACGCCGCCACCAGGCAGCCGTAGCCGGCCCAGAGCTTGAGGGTCTGTGAGCGGGTGGGCCGGGTCAGGATCTGCCGTGCGGCGCCTTGCGGGCGCTGCGTCTCCTGCCGCGCCGGCAGCTCGGTCAGGGCCGGGTGGCCCAGTTTCGCCAGGATCGCATTGGTTCTGCCGAGCACGTCGGCAGGACGGCGGGTGAGCAGGAAGTCCAAGGACTCTGGCAGACAGCGCCAGGAGATCACGAGCATGATCACGCTGAGGGCTGCCCCCGTCACGAATACCGCACGCCAATCAAAGTGCGCGATCAGCGGATTGGCGGCGAAGCCTCCCGTTGTGGCACCGATGGGATATCCGGCGGCATAGATGCCGATGACGGAGCCGCGGCTCTTGTCCGACGCGTACTCGGACACCAGGACGTTCAGGTTGGCCATCATGCCGCCGACGCCGAGCCCGGTCAGCGCACGGAAGGCCATCAGTTGGGCCGCGTCCTGGCTGAAGACTGACAGCACCATGCCGAGACTGACGATCGTCATCGAGAGCAGTGTCAGCTTGCGGCGGCCGATGCGGTCCGCCGCCGGGGTGAGGATGACAGACCCGGCGGCCATGCCGAACAGGCCGGCGCTCAGCAGATAGCCGAGTGTCACCGCGTCGATGCGCCAGGCGTGCGACAGGCTGGGCGCCGCGTACGCCATGACGGAAACGTCGAAGCCGTCGATGAGGGTAAGCATTAGGGCGACCGCGACCGCTCTGATCTGGAAGCGGCTCATCCGAGACTGGCGAATTTCCGCCAAGAGGTCCATGACTCTCCCTGTGTCCGTGCGGGTGGAAAGGAGGGGCCGGGGGCTGGGCGGGAAGGAGTTACTGCCCGACGTAGGTGAGGGCGTTCTTGTACTCGCCGACGGGGATGGCGCCACGCCGAAGGAACTCGACGGCGACCCGCACCCGCAACCGCTCGAGCACCGCCGTCTCAATGCGGTCACCCAGGTCGCCGGTGGACCCGGGCGAGTGGCTCTCGGGCAGTTCGATCTCCAGTGGGATCGCCTCATCGAAGCGGACCTGGTCCGCGTGCGCCTTGCGCAGCCGTAGCGGACCGGCGATCTCGGCGGCGAAGCCGTCCACGACGACGTCCCGGATGGCGCTGGGGAACACGTTCATGGCCTTGTAGATCAGCATGTCGTCGGTACGGCCGACACAGCGGATCAGCGGCGAGGTACGACCGCACGGGCAGTCCGTGCCCACGACCCGGACGTGGTCGCGGGACCGGAACCGCACGACCGCGGTGGCCTGGCGCGTGAAGGTGGTGTAGACGGCCTCGCCATGGGCGTCGAACTCCCAGGGCACGGGCTCACCCGTGGTGGGGTCGACGAGCTCGACGAAGACGTTGCGACCGGCGGTGAAGTGCATGCCGCGGCCTTCGGCACACTCGGCCCACATGCCGGGCATGACATCGCAGAGCCCCATGACCTCGCTGATCCGGTCCGCGCCCCAGCCGCTGCGCACCCGTTCGCGCATCGCCTCCTGGCCCATGCCCGGCTCCCCGCCGGCGATAACGGTGTGCACCGATAGCTGGTCCGCCGGAACACCGAGGACCTCCTCGCAGCGGCCGGCGAAGAACGTGGCGAAGGAGGCAGTCCCGATCAGTGTGTCGACCTTGAGTTTCTGCATGATCGTCGCCATCCGGGCCGTCGTCTGGCCACCGACCCACACAAGGGTGGCGCCGATCCGGCGCACCGCGTCGGCGTACGGCATGCCGCCCGCCACCAGGGGCATGCCGGTGGTCAGCGCGACCACGCTGTCGCGGCGGACACCAGCCGTGAAGAACATGTTGGCGACGCTGTCCAGCCAGCTCTGGTGGTCCGCATCGGTGAGGCCGAAGAACACGGGGACGCCTGTGGTCCCGGAGGACGCGACCACTTGGACGATGTCACCGTTGTCGACACCCTGCAGATCGCCAAGGAGGGCATCGGTGCTGGCCGCCTGCTGGCCCGCCCGCAGGTCGTCCTTGGTCGTAAACGGGACCGCTGCCCAGACAGCAGTTGATCCCGCCTGGTCGACGGGGACCCCGTCGAGCCGCTGGGCGTAGAACGGGGAGCTCTTGGCCAGGCCGGCCAGAAAGGCGGCGAACTGACCGCGCTGCCACGTCCTCAACTCGTCCCATGGCATGGTGTCGAACTCGGCATCCCAGTAAGCATCGGCCATGGCGATGGACTCCTTCATCAGGGGAGGTAGGGGCGGATGGAAGAAGAGGTCGCCGCCCCCGGTGTTCTGGGGCGACAGCCCCGCGCGCGTGGCCGACCCAGGAGGCCCGAGCCCACGGGGCTTTGGTGCGCGAGGCGGGAGGAGGCTCCGGGAGGTCCCACTTTTGGCGGCTGACCGGAGCACTGTGACGAGCATGCTGCCCCGGTCTTCTGGTCAGCGCAATGAGTTAGTGTTCTAATTCTGTGATGCAGAATCAGATGCCCTCGTATCCGATCGAGTCCGTCGACCGGGCCCTCCAACTGCTTGCGATGCTCCAGTCCGGCCACCGCCTGAGCGTGAAGACCGCCGCGGAGAGACTGGGCGTTGCTCCCTCAACGGCACACAGACTGTTCGGCGCGCTCTGCTACCGCGGGTTCGCCCGGCAGGACGAACAGCGCCTGTACTGGGCCGGCCCGGCCCTCAACCCATGGACACCGGTCGCCGTCTCACACACCGCCCTGAAGAAGGCAGTGCGCCCGGCCCTGGAGCAACTGCAGCTCCAACTTGGCGAATCGGCGAACCTCATGGTGCTCCAAGGCACCTACATCCGCTTCCTCGACGGCGTTGAGAGCGAGCAGATGCTCCGTGTCGGACTACGGAACGACGGCACGATGCCGGCGTACTGCTCTGCCGGAGGCAAGGCGATCCTGGCCGCACTCGATCCGGCCGAAGTGGAGGAAGTGCACCGCGATGGCCTGCCCCGCTGGCCCACGGCGAAGATCTCCACAACCGACGATCTCGCGCGCCGTCTGACGGAGGTCCGGGACCGCGGCTACGGGCTGAGCCTGGAGGAAACCGAAGAAGGCGTGGCTGGTGTGGGTGCCTGCCTGCGGGACTCACTCGACCGCCCCGTCGGCGCCATCACGGTGGCGGTGCCCACTATGCGCTTCTCCCAGCACGATCTCGGGCATTACGCCGATCCGATACTGAAGGCCGCCGCGGCCGCAAGCCGCCGGATCGGCGAGCGGTGCACGGCATGAACGCTTCCACGCAACCTTCGGACGTACCGGCCATGCACCCGCGTCGAACTCTGGCCGCACCGGCAGGCCGCGATCGCCGCCCGCACCCGCGTCCTGAGCATGACCGTGTCCGCCTGCCTCTCGACCTCCTCGATCAACAATGCGGACAGGTACGGAAACAGCTCCAAGAGCACATCACAAGAGCACGCAATGCACGATCGCGAACGACTGACGCGCCCCGCTGAAGCGTCCGCATCACAAGATCGTCGGCAGAACCAAGATCAGGGACGGGCAGGTCGCGAACCGGCCGATATACGTGGTGCTGGCGGTGACCGTGGACGGCACTCGCGACATCCTCGGCATCTGGGCAGGCGACGGCGGCGAGGGCGCCAAGTACTGACTGCACGTGTTCACCGAGCTGAAGAACCGCGGCCTGGACGACGTGCTCATGCTGATCTGTGACGGGCTCAAGGGCCTTCCCGAAGCCGTGGAGACCGTCTGGCCCCGCACGATTGCCCAAACGTGCGTGGTTCACCTACTGCGGAACTCGTTCCGATATGCGGCCCGCCAGGACTGGGACAAGGTCGCCAAGGCCCCTCAAGCCCGTCTACACCGCCCCGAGCGAGGCCGCGGCGACGGAGCGGTTCCTGGAGTTCCAGGAGGCATGGGGCCGGAAGTATCCGGCGATCATCAGCTGTGGGAATCGCCGGGCTCATGACGCGATCGCCGAGACGCGCTACCTCGCTAGCCATTCCTACGAATGGGTGGTGGAGGGCGACATCACGGCGTGCTTCGACGAGATCTCGCACACGACCCTGATGGACCGGGTGCGGAGTCGGATCGGGGACAAGCGGATGTTGCTCCTGGTGAAGGCGTTCCTCAAGTCGGAGATCATGTCCCGGGACGGCGCCTTCACGGACACGCGCACCGGAACCCCGCAGGGTGGGATTCTCTCGCCCCTGCCGGCCAACATCGCACTCTCGGCCCTGGACGAGCACATCGCCCAGGCGCCCGGAGGACCAGGCAGTACCTCCGGGGAACGGCGCAAGAGACGGCGTCGGGGAATGCCCAACTACCGGCTGGTCCGGTACGCGGACGACTTCCTCGTACTCGTCTCCGGCAGCCATGACCACGCCGCCGTCGCCGAACGGGACGCGAAAGCGGGAACCCAGCGCATCCAACACCGTTCGGGATGCGCCCAGTACGCAGCAGTGGGTCCAGGACTCACTCATGCACACTGGCTAGGAACGGTTATTCGGTGGATTCGGCGCAAGCACCCCGGGATCACGTGGAAGCAGCATCGCCGCCGCTACTGCGACGGCGGCTGGTGGCCCGCCACCGAGGACGGCGAACTGTTCAATCCGGCGAAGGTAAGCACGACCAGATACCGATACCGAGGAACAGTGATCCCGAGCCCGTGGCTCACTGCGGCATGAGAATCGGAGTATCCCAATCGGGCCTTGTGGAGAGCCCGGTGCCCGGAGACGGGCACACCGGGTTCGGGAGGCGGCTCGGGGAAACTCACTGGTGGAAACACCAGCAGGGCGCCCCGAGTCGACCTCACTCACGGCGCGGGATGCACCCTCAGCCGATCGGTGGACGCTGCGAACGGGCTCCGAGACACTCGGCGTTGAAGTTCGCGACGATGTAGTCCCAGACGGCCTTCGCCTCGTCGAGGACGAATGAAGGTTCACCCCGCAGGAAGGCGCTCCAGGCCAGGCGGGGCAGGAGCCAGCCGCGCCACCAGGTGTTCTGTCTGGCCGAAAACATGATCCGGTCCAGGCCGTCGACGTGGCACAGGCCGAAGTAGTGGCCGAGTTCGTGGATCGGCACGTACTTCCAGATCTCGTCCGGGGTGTTGTCGATGAAGGCCGCACCGGAGGTGTCCTGCGCGCTCAGGCCGCAGGCGCTCCGGCGCAGATTGCCGGTCAGGCCTCGCAAGGTGTCCGTGTACCGGAAGACGCCGACGACGACGGGGTGGCAGAGCTCGGCCCGCGCCGCGGTGTCGTCTGCCGTCTTGTCGGTGCGGCCGATGACCTCGATGAGAAACTCGCTCAATGACGAGTTCGCGATGCCTGTGTCGAAGCCGTTGTGGACGATGTGGGGTGCCTCGGTCACCGGGACGGTGGTCCGGTCGAAGCTGAGCATCAGCGCCAGCTCACGGCCCTTCCCCTCGGCCGTGCTGACCTTCTTGTCGAGGGCGCCGTCGCGCATGGGCAGGGCGATGAAGGCCGGGCCCCGCGATCCGCGGGAGCTGAGGTAGGTGTCCAGTTCGTCCTCGGAGATGGGGTTGTCGATCTCGCCGAAGCCGCCTCCGCCGACCACATCCCCCTTCTTCAGGGTCTTGTAGCGCTTGCGGTTCCAGAACCCCTCGTTGAATTCGAAGCCGCACAGCTCGCGCAGGTTGATGCGGCCCTGCTCGTGCAGCACCACGAGATTGGGTACGGCCGGCTCGCGCGGCGAGGGTGTCTCCGAGTCCAGCACGGTGCGGAAGGCCGTGGCGTTCAGCCGCAGCCCGAACGCGCCGTGGTCGAGGCGAATGGCCTCCTTGATCTCGGCGAGGGTGCTGCCGGTGTACGCCGCCTCCAACAGCCCGCGGACGTGCCTCTTCAGCCGTGACTCGTTGATCTCATCGATGATGAAGCCGACGGTCTCGCCGAGGGGTGCGCGAACGAGTCGGAGGGCTCCCAGGACGACGCCGATGCCGACGCGGAGCAGACCGTCCAGGATGCGGCGCCAGTCGAGAGTGACGATGCCGACGATGACGTCCCACACACCGCCCAGGACGTCCCCGACGATGTCGACGATGGTGGCGACGATCGTGCAGACGACTCGCGTGACCCATTTGCCGACGGTGACCACCACCCACCGCACGACCTTCACCAGATAGGTGACGAACCAGCAGACCCAGCCCCGCGGGTCGTACCAGGGGTAGTCCTTGCACTTCTTCTCCTGGCGCTCCTCCCACTCCTCGATGGGCTTGGAGACCTGCTCCTCCACCCATTCCGTTATCTCGGTACAGACCAGGGCCATGGGACATCCTCCTTCCTGGCCTCCCTGACCGGTGCACCGGCCAGGGATCTCTGCCGCACCTGCGGCCGGTCACGCCCCGCTCATGCGCCGCAGCAGGGCGCGGAGGCGAAGACAACTCCACGCCAGGCCGAGCAGCTTGCCGACGACGGCCGCACCGACACCGACGACGAGGGCCGTCCCGACCGGTGCCCACGACCAGCCGTGCCGCGAGAGCTGGAGTACGAGGACTGCGGTTGTGGCGACGACGAAGGCCGTCATCCCCACGCCACAGCCGCAGTCGTTGAACAAACGACGGATTGCCTTGGCCGACCGGTCTTGTTCCTCGGCGACCAGCCACGGAGTCCGGACCACGACCTCATCGACGCAAGGGCGTCCCAGCCAGCTCGCGAGCGTGGCCGCCGCCCTTAGGTCATCGATGGACTCCAACGTCAGGAGCATTGGGCGACCACCGCCCCTGAGAGAACGGGCGGACGCTGTGGAGAAAGCCTTGACGCGGGCGTCCCAGGTTTCGGGCATGACGCTGACGCCCCCTCAAAGTCGTGCCATTGGAGGCGCGGACGGAGTAGCTCCCCACAGTGGGTGTACCCGTATTGACACTACGTCACCCTCGCCTGCGACGAGGAGGCTCGTCCGTTCCGCTGGACCTACGACAGAACGGCGTTGTCACGTTGTCGTTGGTGTTGGTGCCTGGCGTCGTGTCGGGGCGTGGTGGTGCTGGGTTCCGGGCCTTGGTCAGGTCGTGGTGGACTGGCTGGCGACGCCGGTGATCTGGTCCCAGATGGTGAAGCGGATGGTCATCTCGAGGCGGTGTTCGGGGGCGGTCATGAGGTGGCGGTGTGGTCGGAAGTGGGGTGAGATGCCGCTGAACGCGCCCGCCTGCGCGAGCTGGAACGCGAGAACCGGGAACTCTATATGAAGACCGAGTTCCTGGGAAAAGCGGCGGCCTTCTTCGCCCAGGAATACCGGTGACGGAGAAGTGCGAGTTCATCGACGGCGAGGCCGACAACTTTCCCGTGCAGCAGATGTGCACCTGGGCAGGAGTACCCACGTCGGGCTTCTACCACTGGAGATCGAGGCCATTGTCGGCCACCGCGAAGCGCCGTGCGGAACTGAGGGCCATCATCGTCCAGGTCTTCTCTGACTCGCAGGAGACCTACGGCTACCGGCGTGTCCACGCCGCGCTTCAGCGCTTGAACGTGCAAGCCGGAGCGGAACTGGTCCGCGCGCTGATGCGCGAGCTCGGCCTGGTGCCATGCCAGCCGCGGCCCTGGCGGGCAACCACGATCGCCGATGATGCGGCGCCGGCCACGCCCGACCTGCTGGCCCGTGACTTCACCGCTGACGCTCCCGGGCGCAAACTGGTCAGCGATATCACCTACGCTCACACCTGGGCCGGGTTCCTGTATCTCGCGACCGCCATCGACTGTTACACCAAAGCTGTGGTCGGCTGGGCGATGACTGACCACATGAAGACCTCCCTCATATCGGATGCACTCGATATGGCGGCCCGGAACATCGACCTCGCCGAAGGCTGCATATTTCATTCCGATCGAGGCAGTCAATACACGTCTCGGGAACTTCGTTGCAAGCTTCGCTCGTTGGGCCTGAGAGCGTCGGTCGACCGCACCGGTGCCTGTTGGGACAATGCGATGGCTGAATCATTTTTCGGTGCCCTCAAGAATGAACTCGTGCATCGAACTGCATTCCCAACACGCGCACATGCCCACCGGGCGATCGTCCGCTACATCGAGATGTTCTACAATCGACAACGCCTCCACTCCGGACTCGGCTACAAGACTCGCGCAGAAGTCCAAGCCGCGTATGAGCAGTTGCAGGCAGCGGCGTAAGACGAACCCTCAACACCCCTGTCCGAGAAGCGCAGGGCCCCTCAGCCTTCTAACCAGTGAAGACTGAAGACAGTTGAATGAGAACTCATGGTGACATCGAAGTGCGAAGTCGCACCTGGCGGCGGACCTCGTCGTGAATGCGGCGTCGCCACCGACGGCAACGGGCCCGACGGCCGAGCGACCACCCCGGACCGTCCCGCCCCGATTGGCGCCCCAGCGCCTCGATGACCGGCCGGGCCGATGCCTGGTCCTGTCCCGGTACAGCAGTGAAGACAGAGGATGCTGATGTCTTGTCATGCGCGCTGCCGGGGATCAGACTGGGCCGACAGACCGTGATCGCTGCAATCGTTCTTGTCGGAGGGGACCGGGGGGATCCCTCCCATCGACCGGAAAGCGAGAGCACATGCGTCGACGCACGATCCTGGCCGGGATGGCAGGCCTCGGGGTGGGGACGGTTCTCCAGCCGTCGGCCTACGCGGAACCGCAGTCGCGGCCCAACGGGCCGTGGATCCAGCCGGAACAAACAGTCCAGAAGGCCGCGCTGACGGCGAACTCCGAACTCGGCCCCAAACTCCAGAGCATCGCGGCCCGTTCGAAGGGCAGGATGGCCGTGGAGGTGGCTGGTCACTCGGCCGGCGGTTGGCCCATCCATCTCATACGGTTCGGCGAGCCCGCCGTCGGCAAGCTCCCCGTACTGATCCAGACCCAGATCCACGGCGGTGAACCTCTCGGCACCGAGGTCGCGCTGCATCTGATGCAGACGCTCGCCACCAGCTCGCATCCGACCGTCAAGGCGGTCCTCGACCGGCTCGCAGTCTGGTTCATCCCGCGGCTCAACATGGACGGTGCCGACTTCCGGGACGCCGACGGCTTCCTCGTACAGCGGCGGCAGAACACCCAGCGCTGGACACCGCAGGAATGGGGACTCGCGGCGGGCACACCGGCGCCGTGGTATCTGCCCCGTACGCTGCTGGAGCCCGGCCGGGTCTCCGGCTACGACATCAACCGCGACTTCCACCCGGACCTGACGTTCCGGCTGAAGCCTGGCGGCGAAGGCCTGTTGCCCGGACGCTCCGAGCTGCCGGGCTTCTTCGTAACGCCCGAGGCGCGCACCTCCGCGGCGGTCTTCCAGCGGATGAGGCCGAAGGTCTTCATCGACCACCACCACCGCGGCAGCAACACGCAGTCCGACACGGACAACCAGCTCACCACGCTCCAACTGGTCGGCATCGTCACCAAGGGCACCGCCGGATATCCGCTCGACCCGGCCGCCCGCGACCTGGGCTACCGGGTCAATGTGCTCGTCTGGGACACCCTGCGCGCCCTGGGCCAGTCGGGCTTCGGAGGCATCACCCGCTACCCCGACGTCGAACTGCCGGGCACCGCGCTCGGATCCTACGCACTCAACGGCGCCGGAATCATGCTCTACGAGACGCGCTCGGTGGCCCAGAAGTCCATGGGCATGCTGATCCGCCAGTCGCTCATCGGGATGGGCGCCACGCTCGAGAGCCTCGCCACCGGTGACATCCAGAACGTCGACCCGGCCCGCTACTACGACATTCCGCCGGCCGGCCCGTCCATCGGCAATCCGCGCGACGACCTGTGAGGGAGGCACCCATGATCGGACGACGCACACTGCTCGGGGCCGCCGGCGCGCTGGCTGCCGGACTGGCCGGCGTCTCCACCGCCTCGGCGGACCCGGCGCATCTGCCGGGCGGGCCCTGCATCCAGCCGGACCAGAACGTCAGCCTGGCCAGCGTCGCGGGATACGACGACGTGGTCCGGCAGCTCGACCGTATCGCCCGGACCTCGCACGGACTCGTCAACATCGGAACGGCCGGTCTGTCGGGCGAGGGACGCAAGCTGCTGTACGCCACCGTCGGCACTGGGCCGACCGTCTTCTGGCTGCAGGCCCGTATCCACGGCAACGAACTGCACAGCACCGAGGCCGTCCTCCAGATCCTCGGGCACCTGGCGAGCGGCGACCCGGCCGCCCGCCTCATCCGCGAGAAACTCACCGTCGTCGTCCTCCCCATGTACAACCCGGACGGCGCTGAGGCCAACATCCGCCAGAGCACCACCCCGACCCGTACCGACCTCAACCGTGACTGGGAGAACTTCGTCCAGCCGGAGTCGGTCGCCTACTGGAAGCTGTGGCGCCGGACCGCCCCGCAATTGAGCCTCGACCTGCACCACATGGGTCAGGCCCCGGTGGTCGCGGGAACGAGCGACCTCAACCAGTTCCAGATCGGAGCCCGTTCCATCGCCCCGTCCCGGATGACAGCCGAACAGTGGCTCACCAACCGGCAGATGGCCATGGCCAGCGTCGACGCGCTGGACCACTACGGCCTGGCCAATGTCGCCCACTACCCGCTCATCGACATCACCAACGCCGTCTTCAGCCGCATGCTCATGGGTGGCACGGCCCCCGCCGGCGAACAGCCGGTGCTGCACACGCCGACCAAGGGCGCGATCTTCTACGAGGTCCGCTCGGTCGGCCAGAAGAGCAACGGCCAGCTGGAACGGCTCTTCACCATCCCCACGATGGCGGTTCTCACGGCAGCCGCTGACGGCTCCCTCGGCTCGTACGACGTCTCAGGCTACGGAAGCCTTCCGTTCGCCGTGCAGGAGCAGTGCGGCGGCAGCTGACGACTGCCGGACGCGGGTGGGCCTCGCCCCACGGCGCGGGGCCCACCGCACTAGTGTCTTGAGTCTTTATTTCATTGCAGAAGTAGGCTGGGTTCATGGCGCGTATGGGTCGGCCGACGGTCGAGGTGGTTCTGGCGGATGAGGA
>NZ_JBHVFU010000080.1:0-29346 GCF_042801455.1 Streptomyces sp. NPDC057565
CGTGCACACAGTCCGCAAAACAGACACCGCGAAGCGGCGGACGAAGAAGTCAACGACCCCACGTCCACGCCGAACAGGTTAAAGATCAAGCTAGAGCCAGCCGAGTCGTGCAGCCTTCACTCCGGCTTCGAAGCGGCTTCGAGCACCGAGCCGCTCCATCAAGGTGGTGGCGATGCGGCGGGCAGTGCGGTGTGAGACACCAAGGCGCTTGGCGATGGCCTCATCCGTGTGTCCCTCGGCGAGCAGCTTCAGCGTCGTGGACTCCGTGTCGGTCAGGTCGTGCTTATCACGAGGTGCGTTTGCCCCCAGTGGGGTTGCGCTCGCCCACACGCTCTCGAAGAGCGCGCAGAGTGCGATCAGGGTTCCGTGGCCGCTGAGCACGACAGCCGCTGCCGCGGTGTCGTCTCCGTTGACCGGAATAACAGCGGAAGTCCGGTCCATGATGATCATCCGAGTGGGCAGGGCGGCGACGGTTCGTGCTTCTCGGCCCAGCGAGGTAAGCCACTCCGCGTACTCCACGATGGGCGGGCAGTTGCGAACACTGTCCAGATAGATGGTCCGCATCCGCACACCCCGCCGAAGCAGCGCCTCGTCGCGCGGCCGAGCCTGCTCGAGTCCCGCAACAATGTGCTCGTTCTGGGGCGAGAAGATCATTACTTCCTCGCGCACTTCGCGCTCGAGCAGGTTCAGCCGGTCGCGGATGTGGTCGAGGCCGACCAGGTGCTCAACGCCTGGATGTGCTGCAGACGGCCTGAGGTCCGCGCACTCCGCGATGAGCCGGGCCGCGGCAGCCCGGGAGGCTTCGATACGTTGCTGCTGTGCGGCCAGCTCGGCCTGCTGGCGAGCCAGCAGCATCTCCATGCCGATTTCGGGACTGACCGCTCTGATCTGTCCGGGCTCTTCCTGCGAGGGCCTGACCAAAGCCAGTTCGCTCAGACGGTCGAGGCCGCCACGGACTGATTCCTCGGGCATGCCGAGGCGCTCGCACAGTGCGGCGACGCCCTCGGCCGGATACGTGAGCATCGCCCGATACAGGGTTTCTGTCTCCTGGTCGAGTCCAAGCGTAGTTAGCAAGAGGCCCCCCTCAAGGTGTGGAAGTGATAATTCCATGGATCTTGTAAATGCCAAGAGGATGAGCCGCAAACGTGGCCGCTTCAGTCCAAGGCCCCAATCGTCCAGCTTGATCAAGTGGTAAGTAGTTCGCCCCAGTTGGAATCCTGGGACCATGTATCTCATCCATGCCCATCTCAAGGGCCCTAAGGGAGCCGTGCTCACCGACCAAACGGCGGAACTCATCCACGCATGGGCACTGAGCCAGGAACAGGTCGAGCACGTCACCGTCCACCCCGGCGCCGCTCCCCACCCCATCGTCGGTGTCTACGTACTGGCCGACTCGCTGCACCAGGCCGAAGAGCGCGTAGCCGCAGTCTGTCACCGCGCACTGCGGCAGGAGCCGTCGTTGTCCACGTGGACACTCGTGCGGGCCGAAGCGCCGCTGCTGGCCCCATTGGTCCATGGCCCGTTGGGTCCACCAGAGAACCCTTCCAAGGGGTCTGACCTACGAGGAAAGTAGTTGTTGCCAGCAGGGCGACAAGCTCAGTCGGCACCACCGGAGATCAGGCCACCGCGGGACCTGGGGCCGGTGAACTCGCCCTTACTGCTCATGGCCCAGAAAGGTCACTCACCATGTATGCCATCCGTTTCGCCAAGGCCGCCGCGGTCGCCGCCGCCGTTGTCGGAGCCCTCCTCATCACTGCCATTCCCGCCACGGCGGAGACCACCCCGCCGGCCGCCGCTGCGGGCACCGGGGCTGGCGACGAAAAGCCGGCACAGTCCCACGATTTCGATTGGGGATAACCCCGCTGGCCGCCCAGGCGGGCATCAGCCGCCGGGATCCCGTCCCGTACTCGTAACTAAGGGCTGTCCCGTAATCCCTGGCGGGCGCACGACGACAGCTGCGGCACCTCGCTGCGTTGTCGCAACGCCCGAATACGCCCAGTATGAGGACGCTCCTCCGCCTTGCGATGCACCGCATCCGACGCCGCGCGCTGATCCACCAGGGATTACGGGACAGCCCTTAGCCCCGCAGAACAGCTGTCGATCTCGGCCTTTCCGCGCCATCACCCCGCCACTGCCTCATCGGTAGACAGCTGCGCAGATGACCGGCTGACTCGTGCCCCACGCGCACCGAGCAGCCCGGCACCGGCAAGGGCAGCGGCATCAGAGGGATGCAATCCGCAGGAGAGTCCGGACGTGTCTTCCTCCGTCCGCAGAGCAACGACCCACTCCAGTGCGCAAGCCAGTTACCGATCCGCGTCGACCGATTGCGAATTGCCATGTATGGAGATGTCAGTTATGTGCAGGCAGGTCCGCTACAGGGCTTCCCTGACCTGAGGCCAGCTGCCCGCCGAATCCCCCAGTTGTCGGAGCGTGAACACCAAGTTCTCCTCCTGCTCGCAACAGGCGGAACGAATCACGCGATCTCTCGACGTCTCGGCGTTGCCGAGGGAACCATTAAGGCTCATGTCGGGCGCATCCTCCTAAAACTGGGACTGGAAAGCCGAACAGCCGCTGCCGTCACCGCCGTTTCCTATTTGAATCCGTGCCCGTGCGCTGTCGCATCTACTGAAATGGGCGAGTCTAACCGTCTCGACTCCTGCATCGCCGCCGATCCGGTTATGTCGAAAGTCTAATTGCCGGACGGGTGGCCCTAACGGAATGCTTAGGGCAGCAAGAAGGAACAAGGAAGAAATCGCAAGGGTGAGGATTTCTGATCGAGTTCTCAGAGATTCAGGCTTCTGCAGCAGGGCTGAACGATGCCCAAAAGCACCTTGAATGCAGGCGCTGAGAATTCCGTCAGGAACCCTGGCCACCCAATCTCTGCATGAATTAATTACATCACGGATAAGCGTCATTCATTTCAATCAAGAGGAGTCCTCAATGCTTAGTCTGAAGATCTCTAACCGGAAGTCCGTGCGGGCCGGCATCAATGGTGTGGTTGCCGCCACGGTGGCCGGCCTCGCACTGGTGGCCCTGCCGGGCCAGGCCTCCGCCGCTGGGGGCGTGGAGCCTCCGGGGCCCACCACCACTGCCGAGAACTACATCGCCTACTTGGAGGGCAGGGCGCTTGCGGGCGACGCTGAGGCTGCCGACATCGCCACGCAGTTCAAGGCACTCAATTTCATTGATCAGTTCAGATTCCTCACGGTGATCAGTGATTCGAATACGACCCAGGCGTACACCCAGGCGGTCAGCGAGATGGGCGACGAGGCGGCCGACATGCCGCCCACGGAGGGGTCGTCCACGAAGGTGCTCGGCGCGGGGCACGCGGTTGAGACCGTGACCGAGACCGGAGAGGCCGCACCGCTGGCACCGCAAGCCCAGAAGAGCACCGTCATGGCGGCCGCGGCCTCCTACAGGGACATGTGGGCCTCGTACACGGTCTACGACACGGTTTTCGGTATTCGCGTCACCAAGGTCAGCGTCCGCACCAACTACCAGGTCAACGGCACAGACACGACCAAGGTCTACCCGGGGAGTGCCACGCACTACAACTACGTCCCGGCTGCTTCGTTCTCCAACAGCCCGGTGAAGGAGTGGATCTCGTCCCCGCCGGCCGACAACGCCCAGTCGGAGACCGTCTGGACGGCCACCTGGAAGGGTGGTCTTGGCTCCTGGTCTGCGCGCGAACGGGTGTGGGGCGACTACCGCGGCTTCGTCGGCGGCTACCTGAAGTAGCAGTCCGTACCGCGTCTCCAAGTCGGGGGTGGTGCAGATGGCACGCACCGTCTGCACCACCCCCGGCCGCGTTGATCTGGGGGGTTCCCTCGCCACCCCTGCCCATGTATCGTTTTTCGATAACAACGTTAATCGATAAGCGGGGTGGATGCTGTGATGCAAGATCAGAAACTGCTCGAACCCGTCATCACCGTGGCCTCGGTGGCTCTGCGGCTGCTCATGGCTCTGATGGTCGCCGCATTCATCCTCTCCACGGTCCACGGCTGGGGTAGTGGCAGTGTCTGCAGCACGGACTGGACCTCCAACAGCTCATACGCGGCGCGAGATTTCGTCCCCGAGCCGGGCGCTCGCGTCGGCTCCGTTCCGCGCTACTGCGCAGAGAGCGCAACAACTGCGCAGAACATCCTGGCCAACCTCGGCCCACTGGCGTCACTCGCCTTGAGCGTCGGAGGCCTCTTCCTCCTCAACCTGCTGCTCCGCGGCGCCTCACGCGACGGAGTGCACACACTGCAGACCGCCACCCGGCTGCGACTGCTGGGGTGGTGGCTCCTTGCGGGCAGTGTGGCTGCTGCGACCATCGCTGCTGTCTCGCGGACGGCCCTCCTGGCGTCACTTGCCCGCGGTGTGGATCTCACAGCCGTCTCCTGGCTCCAGGCCTGGAACGCGCCTTATCTGGCCATATTTACTGGTCTTGGTCTGCTCACTTTCGCCCGGATCACTCGTGCCGGCTCCAGGATGCGAGAAGACCTCGAAGGGCTCGTCTGATGGCCCCCGAAGAAGGCGATGGTCATGCTGTCGTTGTTCACCTTGGCGAGCTTCTTCAGCGTCGCGGAATGACGTTGGCCGAACTTGCCGCTCGGGTGGGTGTGACAAATGTCAACCTGTCTGTACTCAAGAACGGTCGCGCAAAAGCGATCCGCTTCAGCACGCTCACGCGCATCTGTGAGGTATTGGAGTGCCAACCCGGCGACATCCTCACCATTCGGACAGGCGAGGGTGAAAGTGCAGAAAACTAACCACCGGGCCTCGATGGTTAGCCGCTCAATGTGATCAGGGAGAGCATTCATGTACGGAACGATGGACACAGGGGCGAAGGTTGCAATCGGATTGGTCGTCGCCCTGATCGTCGTAGGAATCACCGCTGGAGTGAGGTGGTTCAGGAAGTCTGCACCCATACACTCGACGGGCGACGAGTAGTTGCGCTACTGACCCTTTTCAACTTGGCGGCAGCGGCAGGGTGTTGAAGGCAGGAACTGCACGGAACGACGAAGCTCCTGATAGAGGGGTTCTCGACCAGGATCACCCGTGTCCGCCAGGAGGATCTCGTGCAGCCGCGGTCACACGCCACGTAGCTGATCGGACAGCGGACCATGCCCGCCGTATTGAGGCGTATGAACAGCGACTGGACGAGCTCAGGGACGTTCCCGATTTCCTGCGGGCGATGCGCAAGCTCGCGGGCGTGGATCTGGACGCTCCCTGAGCTCCGTTCTCCTGCGGTCTTCGTGTGTGCAGTGGGGCATACATCGCCGTGCTCCTTCCAGGTGGTCAGCCGGCGGAGGCATTTGTGTTCGGCCTCGGCGATGCGGACGAGAGGTTGTCGTGGACCTCGACGAGCCGGTGACGCTGGACGAGGTCGGGCAGAGTATTGGGCAGCGCACGCAGGCATCTTTCCCAACGCCCTGGACATCGCGGAGATCGTCCGGCATCTGCTGGAGAAGGGCCGGAGATGCCTGGCCCAGGTCTTTGCCGCTGACACTCGACGATACGCATCAGCCCGCCCGACGGCGGGCTGAGAACCAGGCCGTCCCGTAAGCCATGTACCGGGACAGCCTGATCCACCCGGCGCACATGCTTCGGCCAGGGAGCATTGTTGCGCGCGCCCGTAGCGCCCCCGGTCCACCGTGCGTGGGTCCAGTGCTCCTGGCAGTTGGACCACCGCTGGTAGCGCTTGAGCCCCTGATCGGCATGTACGACTCGGCCCGTTGTCCCCAAGCCACCCACCACCGTGAGCATCGCCTGGTTTGGCTGCGGTCCGGCGCGGAGGTCCGGCGGTCTATTCCCTGCGCGCGGCGACGAACTGCGTGGCGGCGGTGAACACGGCAAGGATCACCGCGGAGATCGCCAGCATGACGCCGGTGGGGGCGAGCAGTTTCGCCGCGTCGGGGGTCGTGGCCATCAGGGTGAACAGGCGGTTGACCGGAGGCATGCCCTTGGCGAAGAGGGCTCCCATCATCAGCGCGAGGGCGGCGATCAGCGCGTACCCCTGTCGTTTGAAGACCAGCCGTGAGCACAGCACGCCGATGGCGATGCCGACGAGGGCGCAGGTGAGCTGCGCCTCGAGGCCCAGTAGGAGGTCGGTCGTGGTGACCACGTAGTCGCCCATCCACAAGGGGAAGAACAGTCCGAAGACCATCAGGGCGAGACAGCTCAGCAGGGCCGTGCCGATCGCCGCGAGCAGGACCGTGAGCGACCGGCCGCCCGCGGTGATGACGACGATCGCCCGCTGCGGCGGGTCGTCCAGGCTCATCAGAGCGATGGTCAGCCAGGTCGAGCACACGAACAGCGCGCCGGCGGAGGAGGCGTAGGCGGGGGGCAGCGGGCCGCTGCCGTTGACGGTCAGCACGCCCATGAGGCCCGTGAACAGGAGCAGCGGGGCGAGGTAGCGCTGCGTGTGCAGCACGGTGGCGAAGGTGTAGCGGATGAGCGCGATCACCGCATGTCTCCGTTCGTCGCGGTGTTCGGCGTCCGGTGGTGGTCCGTGGTCGTTCCGGTGACACGCTCGACGGACCAGCCGTGCTGGAGCGCGGTGAACAGCAGAGCGTCGGTGGACTCGCGTCCCACGCGCATCCTGACGCCCGTGACGTCCCGGCTCACCGTCAGCACGCCGTCCAGTTGTTCCCAGGCGAGGTCCTGCAGTACGCGGCCGTCCCCGCCCGCGGTCAGGACGACGTCGGACGCAGGCCGCTGCTCGGTGGCCCACGGCTCCGGTCGCCGCAACGACACGCGGCCCTTGCTGACCGTGTAGGTCCGGGTGGCGCGGGCCCGGGTGACCGACTCACGGTGGTCGGTGAACACGACGGTGCCGCCGGAGGACGCGACCTCGGTCATGATCTCGGCGAGCACGCCGTGGGCGTCGGCGTCCAGCCCGGACCACGGCTCGTCCAGGACGAGCAGCCCGGGTTCCACCAGGAGGGCCTGAGCCAGCGCGACCTTCTGGGCGTTGCCCTTCGACAGGCTCCGCAGGGGGGCGTGCTTGCCGCCCACCAGGGCGAGTCGGTCCAGCAGCTGGCCGGCCCGAGCCGAGGCGACCGAGGTGGTCAGCCCGCGGACGCGGCCCATGTGCGTCAGGTACGCCGTGGCCGACATGCGTTCGTTGGGGGAGAACCGGTCCGGGACGTACCCGACAACGGGCGGCCGGGCGGCCACCGTGCCGCGGGTTGGCCGGGACAGGCCCACCGCGATCCGCAGTAGCGTCGACTTCCCCGATCCGTTCCCGCCTGCGAATGCCACGACCTCACCGGCCGGGGCCTCCACGTCCACGTCTCTCAGGATCCAATCGCCACGGCCATAGCGCTTGCTCACTGATTGAAGACGTAACAACTGATCTCCTTCGTCCGGTACAACACCCCCTGATGCTCGCAGATTACGGGGCCCGTCCGCTTGACCCGAACAGTGATCCGCTCCAGCGCTCCCAGACCGGCTGGAGCAACGGGCTGTCCGACCAGCAGCTATACGAGGTCGCCCGCGGAGTCTGGGTGATGCCCGGGTCGCGCGTCGAACGAGAGCGATTTGCGGTCGTCAATGGAGGTGGGATCATCCGCCCGGCCATGGAGATCGACCGGGTTGTCGACGTCCCCGGTGGGCGCCGGTCCTTCGAAGGCTGCATCCTCGGTCCTGGGCATCCGGTCTACGACCACTACGTTGGCAAGCCCGCCCCGAACGGCGTTCAACAGAACCCGATCACCTACTTCACGTCCCCACTGGACAACCGGAAGTGCAACTGCGGCTGCGGCAAACTGATCGAACGCGGCGACTTCCTCCCCGGACACGACCAGCGGGCCATCCACGAGGAGACGGTGCTGCGTGTGCCGGCTATCTGTGTGACCGAGTCCTCTTGCTTTTCCCCCTGTTAGTGCGAAACGCATATGTTGACGGCCACACGAGAGGCGAGAAGACGCAGTACACCAATGTCGCCGCCGCCGGAATGATGAAGAGAGGCGAGGAAAGGAAGTCGGCAAAGGAAGAGAGGCGGTCATTCCAGGTTCGCTCTCCCAGCAGTACTCCGGTGAGGAGGACGACCGCCAGCTGAGTGGCAAGAATGATCACCAGCGACAGTGCCCTTGAGACCCAGCTGCTTGGCCGGATGTCTTCTCCCTCGCGGATCAAGGTGAAGCCACCGCGGCGTGTGGCGAAGGGTACGAACAGTGCGTAGGTGAGGGTGAGAATCCAGCCCAGGAGCGGTATTTCGCCGAGAAGTTCAGCCAAGCTGTTCGTTCCCGTCGCGACGGCTCTGCCTGCAGTCAGGGCGTACAGGATCCAGAGAACAGTGGCCGAGACAGCCAGACGATTGGCTGTCCTGCAGCGGGGCCCCTTGGGCATCGGTATGGACCTCTCGTGGGTGGGGGAAGAGTTGGGCCCTGTGGGCGCCGTCGGGCTGACGGCGCCCACAGTTTCCTGGGAGGGGCGGGGTTACCTAGGTCCGCACCGGCCGTGCCGAGCGTAGAGCCCCACACCTATGCCGGCGCTGAACACGGACAGACCTCGCTGGTAGTTGGAGTTGGATGGCTTGTGCCACAGACCGAACATGGCACCGCCACCACCCCAGCCGATCGCGCAGCCCGCCGCCCTGCGGTAGCTGTTGCCGCGTGCTGCATGGCGTGCGCCGCGGTAGGTCCGTGCAGCGTGGCGTGCCGTGCGTGCCGCCCGCACCACGCGGTAGGCGCGGTAGGCGTAGGCGCGTACTCCCCATGCGACGGCGCCGACGCCGGGGATGAATCCGGCGGCGGTGAGGGCGATGTCCCACTTGTACTTCCAGGCGACACGTCCGACCTTCTTGGCGGCTCGCTTTACCTTGCTCCACCAGCTCTTGCCGTCGAGGTCGAACTGGTTGACGGGGTCGCCGGGGTAGCCGTACCGGTTGTCTCCGCCGCCGTATACCGGGTCGATGGAGCGAGGCTCTTGAGTTGGAGGAGCACGGCGGTCAGGGTCTGTCCGACTTCGTCGTGCAGTTCGCGGGTGATCCATCGGCGCTCTGACTCCTGGGCCGACAGGACACGGCCGCTGCTCGCGGCCCGCTCGGCCTCCAGACGACTGAGCATGACATTGAACGTCTGGGTCAGTTCCGCCAGTTCGCCGCCCCTGTTACCCGGGCGCGCTGCCCCGGCTCCTGCAGATTCGCATCCACCATCGCCTTGGTGAGACGCTTCAACGGGGCGAGCTCGAGGCGAAACAGCAGCGCGTTGACGACCAACATCGCGATCAGCCCGCCGCACAGCACCAACGCCTCGCGGCCGAGGACCGGGCTGGACACCGTGACCCACGGACCCATCAGCAGCCCGGTTGCGAGCACGAGCACGACGGCGTTCGACAGGAACATCCGCCAGAACAGCGACACGTCCCGTCTCCCCCTTGCCCCGGTCGGTGCCTTTGACGCGGCATCGGACGCCCCTGGATCGGGGTGTCGCTTTCGGAGCAAGCCTTGTCGACCTTGATCGACGATTCCATACATGCTGACACCCATCTTTCGATCTGGCTCGTGACGCCGACGCGGCTCCCTCTCACACCCGCCGCCAACCGGCCACTGGGATGAATGCACGAAGTGGGCGCGCTCGCCCGCTGGTGCCGGTTTTGTTCGTGGAGGTTGACAACCACACCGAGCCCGCAGCGGTCGTCGCCGCGAAGATCGACCGGTACCGCCGGTTCTTCGGCCGTCAGATGAAGGACGACCGCGGGCGTGACGTCCCGTTGTGGCCGACGCTGTGGGACGACTCCGGCCGGGGCGGTTTCCCGCCCGTAGCCCTGGCCTTCACGAAGGACGTCGGCGCGCAGGCCCGGATGAACCGCATCAAGACCATCCGCGACCTGTCCCGCACCTGCTGGCAGCCCCGCTGGCAGAACCCGCACGGCTGGTCACCCAAGACGTCGGAGGAGGACGGCTGGTGGGATTTCACCGGCACCGTCCCCGTCATCGCCACCCACCTTGACCAGCTCCGCACCCACGCCCCCCACGGACCCGTCTGGTGGCGCTTCGGACACAGCGACTGGCAACCGATCACCGACGCCCTCACCAACACCGGCACCGAAGACCAGTACGACGCCCGCGAAGACCAGCAGAGCCTGGAGCGCGAAGCCCAGGAGGAGCGCCGCCGCCAGGAGCGCGAGCTGCGCCGCCGGGAGGCAGGGAAGTGGGAGTGCCCGTCCTGCGGTGGCCCGGTCTGTCCCGGCGATGCCCAGGGCGAGCCAGTGGCCACAGGCAGCCCGTGCACGGCCTGCCACACGCTCACGGACAGCGAGCAGCCGCCCATGGCACAACGGGCAGCCACGGCTTTGGAGGCTGCCGAGACCAACGGGATCCTGGCCCGCCTGCGCCGCACGTAGCGGTGCAGCATCCCTCTTCGGGCGGGCGCGGGTTGCGTTCCTGGTTGCGCAACGGTGGTCCTGACGGGGCGCAGACGGTCGGCGGAGCTTCAATGGCCGGGTCAAGCTCCATCGAGCGCGATCAGTTGCCGAAGAAGTGATCCGGCACCTTCCTGACCCGTACATACTTCAGCCGCCGCCCCTCTGGCCTGTGGGTTAGCGGTCGGCGACTGGTCGTCGCCTGTCATCGTTGAGTCCCCTCGCACGGCCCAGGGCCGGCCCCGTCGGATGTATAGGGGACACGGCCACCGTCGGCTGTTCCCCGGGGGTTGTCAGCACCAGGTGGCAGGATGCCCCGCTATGACCGCACCGATCAGTGAGTCGTGGACGCGAATCGAGAACTGGCTGGCCGAGCACGCGCCGGCGACCTACGCCGCGCTGGCGCCGCCCGCGGATCCGGCGGACATCGCCGCGACCGAACGCGTCATCGGCCGGCCACTGCTGAAGCCCTTGGTGATGTCGCTGCTGCGGCACGACGGTCTCCTCGATCAGCGGGGCTGGCTGCTGCCAGGGTTCTACAGACCGATCAGTGCACGCGAGATAGCGGCTGCGTGGCAACTTTTCACCGGCTTCTACGACAAGCACACGGCGGATGAGGAAGGAGAGGAGGCGGACTACGACTTCATGAAGCTCGGGTTCAGCAGCGTCCTGTACGGACATCCGCAGTTGATCCCCATTGCGCGGGACGTCAGCGGGGGTTGCCTCGTACTGGACCACCGTCCCGAGATCGACCGGGGGCGCGTCCACGAAGCCGAGGCCGTGGAAGGCCTTATGCGTGTATCACACGAGATGTGGACGTCCCTGCCGCTGCTCATGGAGGCGATCGCCACGTCTCTCGAGACCTACCAGCCCCTCAACGACTACACGCCCGCAGTGGACGAGGAGCAGAGGCTCTACTGGGACTCCATATCGCTGCGCAATGATCGGACCTTGCATCGGTCATGACGCAGCAGCGGATAGCGAGGTCGGCGGAGCGGCGGGTGTCCGGGCAGGTCACCGCCCCTGGGCTAGCCCCCGGCCAGGCCCGACATCTCTTCCACCAGGAAGAGGTGCTTTTCTCTTCCCCATTCCCGGTGGGCAAGCCCTGGGGTGTGGTGGGCAAGCCGGTCCGGGCAAGCCTCGGGGTGTGGTGGGCAAGCCTGCCGGTGCCTGGCGGTGAGCTTGCTCGTTGGGCAGGGCATGGCCATGGAGACGGATGAGCAGCATCCCGGGCCGTGGGACCTCGACCTGCTGATGGGAGAGCCCGACGCGGCACCCGGACGCAGTGTCGATGACCGTCCGGTTCGATGAGCAGCAGGCGGAAGAGGCGGACCGCCTGCTGCTGGATCTGAGGGCCGATGTCGGGCGCCGATTGGACAAGGCGGAGGCAGTACGCGCGCTGCTGCTCCTGGCGGATGACGGCGGTCCGGTACGCGGGGCGCTGGTGAAAGGTCTCAGGGGCTCGCGCTGACCTGTACGTTCCTTGAGTTCCCGGGCCGGTTCCGGCGTTCTGCAGGACGGTCGGGCGGGGTGGGCAAGCCGGTCCGGACAAGCCGCCCTGATCGGGGCCTGCTCGGGGCTGGGGAGGGTTGCACCCACGGTTGTCTGCACAGGTGGCTGGAGAGGTGTACCCAGGGTTGCACCGGAGGTACTACCGGAGGTGTGAACCCCCGTTTCGGAGTCCGGCCGTTTCTGCTGGTCAGACCCGTTGGGCAAGCCGTTTCCTGACGCCGACACCCCTTTGTACGCGATAGCCGTACCAAGAGGTGGGTGTCTTGGCGGGGCGGCGGGTGGCGATGCCGTGGGAACTCCTGCGACCGCGTCTGTGCTGCGCGTTACGGTGATCCGGTTCTGATCGCGACTGCACGGGGGTGCCCCTGATGGTGACGGCTCGACAGAAGCGGGGCGCGGCGGCGCTGAGCGGCGCGCTGACACTCGTTGTGGTGCTTGCCGGATGCGGCGACGGCGACGACAAGCCGTCTGCGGCCCCGCCAGCCGCCGCGACGACCCGCGCCCGCGACGTCGTCGGCTGACCCCCAGGAGGCGGAGAAGACGGCGGTGCTCGCCGCGTTCGATGCGATGTGGGCGGAGCGGACGAAGGCGTACGCCAAGGCCGACGCCAAGGGCACCCGGTTGGAGAAGTACGCGACGCTGGACGCGCTCGGGCGCATCCGTATCGATCTGGCCCGGATGCGTGAGGCCGGGACGGTGGTGCGCGGTGAGTCCCGGATTGAGGACACGACCGTGACGGCGCTCGATCTGACGCCCAGGACGCCGAAGGCTTCGGTCTCGACGTGCGTCGACCTGTCGGCGTATGAGCGCTACAGCACCTGGAAGAAGGTGGTGATCCTGCTTCCCTCCGCCCAGCCGCGCCGGTACGTCGCGACGGCCACGCTGCAGAAGTGGCCGGGCGGGTGGATGGTCACCGCCTACAAGCCGGAGGGCGCACGCCCGTGCTGAGGCGCGCGGCAGCGGCCGCGATGGTCCTGGTGGGCGTTCTCGCCCCAGCCGCGCACGCCGACGGGCCTGGGGGCGGCGTCTGCGAGGGCGCCGACATGGACGTGACCGTCTGCGCCGAGGACACCACCAGCAACCCCGGTTCGGGCGGCGGCACGGGCACGGCGGCCAAGCCCGCCGGCACTTCAGGCGGGGGTGGTTCGGAGCCGCCCTGTATCTGCGCCGACGATCGACCCGCAGCTGGTGGCGCGCCGCGCGGTCGACTCCATGCGGCTCGTAGGTCCGGCGGTCGCTTCCCCGAAGCCGGGCGGGCGGTACGTCGTCGGGATGCCGATGTGGATGTGGGTGGAGCAGGGGCCGACGACGTTCGGACCGGCGTTCGCCTCGGCGGCGGCGGGTGGCGTCACGGTGACGGCCACGGCCAAGGTGTCGTCGATCCAGTGGGACATGGGCGACGGCAGCACGGTCACGTGCACCGGTCCCGGCACCCGCTACGACGCCTCCCGGGGCAAGCTCCCGTCGCCCGACTGCAGGCACCGATACAAGGCGCCCTCTGCTGCCGAGACGGGCGGGAAGTACGCCGGAAAGGCGACCGCCACGTGGACCGTGGAATGGAATGCGCCGGCCCTCGCAGACGCCGGAGAATTCACCGAAACCCGCGAGACCCCATTCACTGTCGACGTGCGTGAGGTGCAGGTGCTGAACTGACCGGCACGGCCGAGACGGCCCCCCACCGGGCCAGCGTGACGCCCGATGTTCGGTGTGGTGCGGTATGGGAATTCGTGTGCGGCTTTCAGCACCGCCTGTGTGAAGTCCAGGCGTTCCAGTACCGCCTGCTCGCGTCCGGCTTCGCCGGGACCGAACAGCCGGCTCTCCTTCGGCGGCTCGCCCCGGCAGTCCGCTACAGCTGCCGGGGGCGAGGTCTTGGGGCCGGGGCCAGGCTGCGCCCTCCGTGCTCACTGCCGTCTGTGGGCACCGCCCCCGCGCGCCGGTCGGCGCCCGGGGGACCGACTCGTCATGTTCGCCACCAGGTTGGCCAGTGCTGATGCGGTATCCAGCCACTGCGAGATGTTCGCGGCCATGACAAACGGCGACGACCCCTCTACCATCGCGGCACGCAATTGGCATTTTATGTGACTAGGGGGGCCTATGCGGAGCAGTTACTTCCGAAATAGCTTAAGAACGACGGCAGTTGTCGTGTCGTTAGCGCTCCCGGTGGCACTGCTGAGCCTGCCGGCGCCCGACGCGGCGGCGGCTGAACCGGTCAGGCTCGTCCCTGCCGCATGTGCGGGCATGACTCCGCCGCAGGAGGAGAACCACTCCGCCATCCGGGTCGACGCACCGGAACACGGTGCCGAGGTCGCGGTCGACGAGGAGGGGAAGATCGACCTCGGCGGCGTCCTGCACAAGCACGCGACGATGGTCGACGTGTCGGTCGGCAAGCTGGTGACGACCGACTTCACCCTCGGCCCGCCACCGGACGGGGTCTCGGGCTGGGCCTCGTCATGGAAAACGCGCCTGCGGCCGCCGGAACTGGGCGAGAACCTGGTGTGCACCCGCGCCGAGCGCGAGCCCAAGCGGCACGCGAGAGTCCTGCGTTCCATCACCGTCGTCGACAACATCCCGCCGAGCAACGTCGCCGGTCTGACGGTCGGCGACATCACGGCGTACTCGGCCAAGGTGACCTGGGCCGCGGCCACCGACAACTACGGCCTCGCCGGATACGAGATCAGGGTCGACGGCGGCGCCCCGCACCGTACGAACAGCGGCACCCGCTCGTACACGATCACGGGGCTTTCGCCGGAGACCGAGCACACCGTGTCCGTGGTCGCCGTCGACCTGGCCGGCAACAAGTCGCCGACGCCCGCCACGGCGACCTTCCGCACCGCACAGAAGCCGCCGGAGCCCGTCGGGCTGGAGTTCGACCCGGGGGAGGGTGGCGCCCTGGCCACATGGCACCCCGATCCCGCCTATGACGTCACCTACCGCGCCTTCCTCGATGGTTCTCTGTACGAGGAGTTCTCGCTGAAGCAGTACTGCGAGGACACGGCCGGCAACCCGGCTGACCCGTGTACTGCGGACAGCGTCGTCAAGTACCCGATCGAGCCCCTCGAAGCGCTCACGTCGCACACGTTCCGGGTCGACGCGATCGGCGAGGACGGCACGAAGGTACGGGACTTCGGGGGCGAGTTCATCACCTCGGCCGTCGAACCCACGGTGCCCGAAGCGGTCACACAACAGGTGACCAGCGAGGGCTCGCAGTGCGCCGCGCAGGGCGGCGACTTCTACGTCGCGCCGAGCCTGCGCGGCGACGTCCCGGTGCCGGCAGGGGCCACGCAGGTGTTCGAGGGCTGCTACACCGCTGCGGACGCCACCTGCATCGAGGACAACCTGCCGTTGGACGAGGACAAGAAACTCGACTGCGACGACGACGTCACCGACATGCTCAAGGAGGTCGCTCCGCCCGGCAAGGGACCGGCGATCGACTCGCTGAGCGGCACCACCGGCGGAGCGACAACGCAGTTCGTGCCAGGAGCCGCGGTCCAAACGGTCGCCTGGTGCGCCGAGAGCGCCTGTGCACTACTGCTGGCGCCTCCCACGGTGGCGGTCGAGGCCGCGGCGGGTGCGGCCGCCACCTCCGCTGTCGCCACCTTCGTCGTCGTCACGATCGCGGGGATCGTCATCGGGATCGCACTCGGCGTGCTCTGGGCGATCCTCTTCCCCACCCCGATAGCCATCGGAGGGCTCCTCGAATACCCGATTCACCACGACGACGACCTCACCACGTTCGACAACTGGCACCTGGACGAAGGCGATTGGTACAACAGCCTGAAGGCGTACGCCCAGGTGATCACGACGACGAAAGAGGTGACCGACCGGGACAACCTGCCCTTCGCCTGGGACGACAGCGAGGACGCGAACCTCAAGCGCATCATCGATACGGCGTGCACCGCCCAGCGGGGCACCCAGGGAATCGCGGCGTGCGACGACGACGTCGTCGTCTACGTTCCGGGTGGTACGAACTACCGGCGTGCGCCCATGAAGGAGACCGGGACCCATATCGTGGAGGCCATGGGCAACGGAAGCTACCCGCAGCCCCCGGGGCGGTCCAAGTGGTTCTACCCGGGGCGCAGCGAACGCGGCCAGGCGGCGGAGGCCGCGGGTTACGACCGCAACTGGTACGACAACAATCCGCGCTTCCAGCCGAACGTCTGCAACGGGCGGGTCGCGAAGACCTGTGACGAGTTCCCGTTCTGGGGGACGGACCAGGCGGTCGACCTGTCGGGTCTGGTCGCTTCTTTGAAGCCGGTGCCGAACTCGGAGTCGCTGCCGCAAGCCCATGACCTCTCCGCGTTCTACGGCAAGTGCAAGGTGAAGGACACGGACAAGTTCATCGTGCTGCCGATCAAACCCTGGGTCGAGGCGAACGGGCCCAGTTTCGGGTTCCGGATCAACCCGGGCGGGACCGACGTATGCATGCAACCCAAGGCAATTCCGTAATGAAGGCAACCCCGTAATGCTCGATGACATGCTGGCGCTGCGTGACGCGGCGCAGGACTACCGGACAGCGGCGTCGGCTGCGGGCCTCACCTGGCCCGCAGCCGACGCCCCGCCCAGCGGACAGCCCCCGCCGGACCTGGTCCACCGGCTCTTCGACGTGGACCACGTCGCGGAGCAGGTGACCTGGCTCCAATCCCAGGGTTGGCATGCGCGGCGGCTCCTGCCCAACGGCGGAATGCTGCTCCCGTGGCCGACCGACGGGGAGGCACTCGACATCCTGTCGCTCTCCGTCGGCGTGCCGTTCCCCTGGCGGCATCAGCTGCCACTGTTCCACTTCGACGTCATCGTCTACACGTTCGTGCTCGCCGGTGACTACGAGGGCGAGATCTGGCGCTATGAGATCGCCCCGGACGCCTGGGACGCCGTTCGAGCCGCCACCAGCCTGGCCGCCCTGTTCTCCACCTGGACGAAGGGGATTGAGGCCGGTGTCATCGGATACAACGACTTCAACGGGTGGCTCTCCGTCTCCGACGGTACCCGCAGCGGCCTCGACCTGCTCCAGGAGCGAGCGCCGAGCCTTGATCCCCTGGCCTTCCCGGTGTCCATGCCCCTTCATCCGCTGCTGCGGGCCCGACAGGCCGAGTGCGGGGTCGACATGAGCTGCGCCGACCGGGGCTTCGAGTGCATGGAGGAGCTGCTCGGCGAGATCGAGGCCATCCGCACCTCCCTCGGTGTCTGAGCGGATCGGGCAACAGAGCGAGCCGCACATATCTGCCCGACGCGTGGGCGGGGTCGGACCGCGTGCACTCCGCCTGTGCCGCCTCAGACCACGCCGCGGGGTTACGACCGCGGACAGAGCCCTGTTTCCACGCTGCTCGGCTCTGGCGCCAACTCAAGAGCTGGCCGTGCGCAGAACGAGATCTGTGACGTCACGTAGAAACGAAGCAAGAAATTCCACCTTGCACCCGGACTCGGCTCATGTCTGCCGGATTCAGCCAGAGAAGGATCTCCTGTCGCCAACCGCGAACAACTTCTTCACTCCGCAGACCAGTTCGGGCTACACCAGAGAGTTGAGAGTGGAGCCTGCCTGCGACTGGAGGACTGGCCCGGTGCTGACGATCAACGTGGCGGTACTGCTCGCAGTCATTGTTGTCCTGCGGCTGCGCCGCCCGACACACTCCAGGAGCCGACTCGACGAGAAGTTCACCGTGGTCATCGTGCTGGCCCTCGGGGTGCTGATTGCCCCGACAGACCTCGGCCAGGGCATTCTGAGCGTCCTGACCCAGCTCGTGCAGGGCATCTCGCAGTCGGGCTGAGAAACCACGGCCGGTCGGCGGTGCGGCTGGTGAAGGTCGCCCGCCTGCCGGTCGTGGGTGCCGTGGCTTCCGGGAGGGCGGTGACACGGCGCCGTTCCGGAAGCTTCAGGACGCTGGCGCCCTTCAGGGTCGGTCTGGGCGCTGCTGACTCACTCTCGGTGCCGGGTGGGGTTCCTGGGCTGTGACGCGCGAGCGGGCGGGGTGTTCGTCACCTGGTTGGCCCGCAGCCGGCTCGTCTGCTCTGGTCGGTCATGGGCAGAGCTCCGGTGCGGCACTGGAGCTCTGCCGGTCTTTGGCTTCACTGTCGAGCGGGCTGGACCGGGCAAGCCCGTGACGTGCGGTGTGACCGATGGGTGCGGTCGGATCGGTCGCACGGCCGGTCGCCGGTCACCGGTCCTGACCGCGGGCATGTGACCGGTCACGAGTGCCGGGCAAGCCTAAGAGGGCCCTGGGCAAGCTCACCGTGCGGCGGGCTTGCCCGGCCGGGAGGCCGGCGACCGGCTCGGCTGCGCTGACGCTAACGGCGGTGTTTCCACGGGGGTGAGGGCCCCTGGCCGTGCGCGGCAGGGGCCCTCAGCGCGCTTCCATGAGGGACGGATCATGCACGCGTCGCCCGGACAACGACACCGGCCTGGGCCGGGACACGGCGGTTCAGCCGGACAGTCCCGGCCCGGAGGCGTTGCCGCGGCACGGTCCGCGGCGGGATCCTGGAAAGGGACGCCAAGGCGTCCTAACCGATCGGGAGGCGCTGTCATGCCGAACCGGCGGCCCTGTGGATATCAGCCACAGTGGAAGCCACGCGCCCGCACGTGCGAGCTGCTGGCGGCAGTGGACCAGGTCCTTGCGCGCTACGCCGCCCAGCTGCCGCTGCAGGATGGTCGGGCGGTCCGGGCAAGCCGGTTTGGGCAAGCCGCCCTGGTCGGGGCCTGTTCGGGGCTGGGGAGAGTTGCACCCACGGTTGTCTGCACAGGTGGCTGGACAGGTGCACCCGGGGTTGCACCGGGACCACTGCCGCAGGTGTGAACCCCCTCTTCCGGATTCCGGCCGCTTCTGCAGGTCAGACCCTGTGGGCAAGCCGTTTCCCGACGCCGACACCCCTTTGTACGCGATAGCCGTACGAAGGGGTGGGTGTCTTGGCAGGGCGGCGAGCGGCGATGCCGCGGAAACTCCTGCAACCGTCCTCGTCGTTGAACCCGAGGTGCCAGTCGCCACGCGGGTTGATCAGGCGGGTGGTGAAGGGCAGATCGTGCGGGCGCGTTGGGCTCAGCGTTTCAGTGCCCCGTGTCCGCTTTCCGGCCTTCCGCGTTCACCGGGAGACACGAGAGGAGCACAGCCATGGCATCAAGCCGTCGGCGCCGGGAACCGGATCGGTTCTCGTACCACGACATCAGGGACGCGATGGTGGAGATCCTGGAGAAGACGCACGGCATCACCACCAGCCGCTACCACGACCGCACGTTCCGCCCTGCCTGTCACCTGATCCACCAGGACAACCTGGAGCGCCGCAAACCGCGGGGCAAGCTCCCGCAGTGCCACCCGAACTTCGGCAAGGGGTGTGGCGGGGCCTGTGGGGGTGTCGTCTTCAGGCCGTGGCGGACGCGCCGGTGATCTGGTTCCAGGTGGTGAAGCGGTGCTGCATCTCGGTGCGGTAGTCGGTGGAGGTCAGCAGGTGGCGGCGGGGCCGGAAGTGCGGTGAGATCTGACTGAACGAGGACAGGAACCTCTGGGCTCGGCCGACGTGGCGAAAGCCTTTCATCGCGTGTTCGCGCTGCCTCGTCGGCTGGTGGCTGTTCTCGGCCCGGTTGTTCAGGCCCTTGTGGGAGCGGTGTTCGACCGAGCGCATCAGGGTGCGGTGGGCGGTGCCGTAGCTCTTGAGTTTGTCGGTGACCAGCACCCTCGGCGCCCGGCCATGCTTCTTCATCAGCTTGGCCATGAACCGCTTCGCGGCCTTCGCGTCACGCCGGGACTGGAGCAGGATGTCGAGGATGTTGCCGTCCTGGTCGACGGCCCGCCATAGGTAGCGCCGGACCCCGTTGATCTTCACGAAGACCTCGTCGAGATGCCATTTGTCCCCGGCCTGCGGCCGGCGGCGGCGCAACGCTGCGGCGTACTGGGGGCCGAACCGGTCGCACCACTGCCGGATGGCCTCATGAGAGACGGTGATCCCGCGGGCCAGCAGCAACTCTTCGACTTCACGCAAGGACAGCGGGAAGCGGTGGTACAGCCACACCGCGTGCGAGATGATCTCCGCCAGGAACCGGAACCCCTTGTACGACACCGCCGCCCCGGCAGCCTCCACGGTCAGCCCCTCCCAGAAGATCAACCAACGCGACGATCGTCCCAGACCCGACGCCCGCCACTCAACTTGACAGTGCCTCTCCGCGGCCTTCAGATCGGCCTTGAGCCAGCGGGCGGCCGCGGTCCGGCGGCCTGGATAGAGCGGATCTGTTACCGGCTCGCGGCGGCGGCCAGGAACGCCGACCCGAGATGGCGGCCGGTCGCCGTGTCGAAGATTTCGATGGTGTCGTCGTGGTGCGGCAGGTGCCGTACCGACACCTTGGTGCCGGTACGGCCGTTCATTCACGGGGCGAGGTAGTCGCGGCGGCGCCACCGCACCCCGCTGGTGCTGATTGTGTACGTGCGCCCGTTGTCCTCCATGGCGAACGTCGCCAGGCTGCCCCGCGGACGCATCAGTGAGCGGCGTCGCATCGGCCTGCCATGCCTGGAGGGGGGTCTTCCCGTTCAACGCGGACGGGCGGTGGTGGTGTTCCACCAGGCCACCCAGTCCAGCAGCAGCCCCACGTGTGAGTGGGTTGGGTGGTGTCAGCGGGTTGGGTGTCACCATGTTTGTTGCGGGTTGATAGCGCGGCCACGGAGACCAGGCAGAAGCCGGTGGGTCAGTGGGTGACGATGGCCGGGTCGCTCACGCCGGACGCGCCGGTCTCGACGTGTCCGGCGAAGCGGCGCAGGAAGGTGCTGTTCATGTCGGACACGACCGACACGTCGTACCAGCGCCGGCTCCTCCGCAGGCTGACCGTGTGGTTCACGACTGCGCCCGGGCGCACGGTGACGGTCTCGTCCCGGCCCCCGTACGCATTGGTGACCGTGAGGTGCGCGACACCATTGCCCGGGTTGGTCAGGGTCAGGTCGAGGTTGCCGGTGGTCTCGTTGTGGCGGGCGGTGACCTCGGGGCACGCCTCCGTGCCCGGGTTGCGGAAGGTGCGCAGGAAGCCGTTCGGGCCGTGGACGGTCAGGTCCGTCACGCCATTCGAGTACTGCGTGTTCCAGGTGTCGGCGATCGACTTGCCCGCCTCGGTGGTGTATGTCCAGGGAGCGTCGGTGCGGTTCGCCGAGGTGACGTAGAACTGAGCGCCGGCCTCCGGGCCGCCGCTGAAGGTGAGCGTGAACTTGCCAGTGCTCGTATTCGCGGAACCATCCACATACGGCGCGTACTTGAGCGGGCGGGTCCGCTTGGAGCCCGGCTCCTGCACCGGCATGGTGCCGACGGCCGGGGCGGTCGGACGGAAGTCGGGGTGGCGGTCGCGGTCCGGCGGGTAGTACCCGGCGGTCGACGGCAGGTCGGCTGGCTCGGTCTTCGTACGGGCGAAGTCGAACGCGGAGGTCAGGTCACCGCAGACGGCCCGCCGCCACGGCGAGATGTTGGGCTCCTGGACCCCGAAGCGGGCTTCCATGAACCGGATGACCGAGGTGTGGTCGAAGGTCTCGGAGCAGGCGTAGCCGCCGGTGCTCCAGGGCGAGACGACGAGCATCGGGACGCGCGGGCCGAGGCCGTACGGACCGGCGACGTAGCCGGTCTTGCCGGGGAAGTGGTCGAGGGTCGTGGGCGTCGTCGACAGCCCCTGGGCGGCGGAGCCCGGGGCGTACGGCGGCATGATGTGGTCGAAGAAGCCGTCGTTCTCGTCGTACGTGATGAAGAGAGCGGTACGGGCCCACACCTCGGGGTTGGACGTCAACGCGTCCAGCACCTGCGCGATGTACCAGGCGCCGTAGTTCGAGGGCCAGTTGGAGTGCTCGGAGAAGGCCTCGGGCGCCGCGATCCAGGAGACCTGCGGCAGCCGGCCCGCCTGGACGTCGGCCTTGAGGATGTCGAAGAAGCCGTCGCCCGCCTTGGCGTCGGTGCCGGTGCGCGCCTTGTCGTACAGCGGGTTGCCGGGCTGGGCGTTGCGGTACTGGTTGAAGTACAGGAGGGAGTTGTCGCCGTAGTTGCCGCGGTAGGCGTCACTGATCCAGCCCCAGCGGCCGGCGGCGTCGAGGCCGTTGCCGATGTCCTGGTAGATCTTCCAGGAGATCCCGGCCTGCTCCAGGCGCTCGGGGTAGGTCATCCAGCCGTATCCGGCCTCGGCGTTGTTGAGGACGGGCCCGCCACCGGTGCCGTCGTTGCCGGTGTGGCCCGTCCACAGGTAGTAGCGGTTCGGGTCGGTGGAGCCGATGAACGAGCAGTGGTACGCGTCGCAGATGGTGAAGGCGTCGGCAAGGGCGTAGTGGAAGGGGATGTCGTCACGCGTCAGGTACGCCATCGTCGTGGCCGTCTTCGCGGGCACCCACTGGTCGTACTTGCCCTTGTTGAACGCCTTCTGGCCGCCCGCCCAGTCGTGGTTGAGACCCTGGAGGAACTCCATGCCGAGGTCGTCGCCCGGGGGCCGGAACGGCAGCACCTCCTTCTTGTTGGCGTCCTCCTGGTGCCATACGGACTTGCCGCTGGGCAGCGTGACGGGGCGCGGGTCGCCGAAGCCCCGGACGCCCTTCATCGCGCCGAAGTAGTGATCGAAGGAACGGTTCTCCTGCATCAGCACGACGATGTGCTCGACGTCCTGGATGGTTCCGGTGGCGCCCTGCGCGGGGATCGACGCGGCCCGGGCGATGCTGTTCGACAGCGCGGTGAAGGCGGCGGTGCCACCGGCGAGCTGCATGAACCGGCGGCGGTTGAGTTCTGCCATGGGGGGTGACCTCTGCAAGCGTGAGGGAACGGAAGCGAGTGGAGTGTTCCAAGCACAGCGAGTGCTACGGAAGAGGCAGTTGCGCCACTGTGAAAGTTGTCCATACAAGAGACGAACGATGTGGCTGCCCGTCCCGCGGACCGCCCACCCGTTCAAGGCGGGCTTCCTCGGCTGATCGGCTGGGGCTGACGGGGCATGGCCCTGTCAGCCACGGTCCGCTTCGACCCGGGTGAGTCCTTGGAGATCGGCCGGTGGATCCTGGAGCTGAGGAACCAGACCGGCATCCGCTGGGACAAGGCCGAAGTGACCCGTGAGCTGCTCCGCAGCCTCGTGCAGCCTCTCGATCTGAAGATCCTCGAACGTTCCGACGCCGTGTCGAACGGCAACCCACCGCATCGTTGGTGGCAGAGCGCCTTCTGACTAAACCGTGCCCCCACCGTGCCCGAACGAGCGGCAAATCACGGAGAACACCGGTCAATCACAATGTAAGAACACGGCAACGGCCCCCGACCTAGTCACCTGGTCAGAGGCCGTTCACCTGCGGTGGGTGTGGGATTTAAACCCACTGTGACATCGCTGCCACGACGGGTTTTCAAGCTCGTGGCCAGCCTGACAGCTCAGGCGCAGCCGCAGGACAAGGCGTAAGCGACGAATACCGCTGCCACGGCAAACGTGGCTCCGGCCGCGCCAGCCAGCCGCCCGCGCCGCCCTGGCCTGGCGGGACGAAGCAGCTCCCAGCCGCCATAGCCGAGGAAGGCCAGCACGGCACCGCCTACTCCCCCGGTGAGGAGCGGGCTGCGCCCCCATCCCCAAACGAACGCCAGAGCCAACCCCAGCACGGTAAGGCAGGCAACCACCGTCAGCACTACCTCTCCGGCGAGCTCACCCAGGAATTCACGCAAGAACGAACCGACGCCGCGAAGCACGCGTAGGACGCGACTCAAGGCCACAGGAACAGCCATGCGCACCCCCGGAGACAGTCTCGAATGATCGGACCCTACGAGATCGCGATGCGTCAGGGAAGAGAGCTCAGAGGGGGAACTTCACCTTCAGCGTCACCCTGATCACCCTGAAGTTCCGCGAGGTGCAACAGGTCTTGGACCACGCCCGTACCCAGCAGTCGGACGAGCACTGGCGAGCCAAGTACGCCACCCGAGCGGGCGTCGAAGGAACCATCCACCAGGCCGTCGCCGTCACCGGCATGAGACGCGCCCGCTACCACGGCCTGGACAAGACCCACCTGGAACACGCCTTCTCCGCCGTCGCGCTCAACCTCATCCGCCTCGACGCATGGTGGAACGGCCATCCCCTCGACCGCACCCGCACCCGCCACCTCGCCCGTCTCGACCTCTCCCTCGCCGCGTGACCAGCAATAAGCCAGCAGGATCCGCGAGCTCGGCAAAGCAGACGCCCGCGCCGCCCGCCACGGATTGAGCCTGACCCTGCACACAGGCTGGGGCGCGCACTACTACGGCAACACCCCGGCCGTCGTCCTTACCCCGGGCTGGTTCAAGGTCCCTGACCAGCCGCGCACGGAGGACCTGATCCGGGCTGCCCGGCAGCGCCCCGACCGCTGCGACTGGTAGTCGTCCATGAACGGTACGAGACCCCGGGCGATGGCTTCCGGGGTTTTCCGTGACTTGCTGGCGGCGGTGTCACGCCCAGTCCACTCCCAGCTCCCGCAGCGAGTCCAGCTGCTCCTGGGCGAGCTTGTCCCGCCTTGATTATCAGGGCTGATCTACACGGCTGCGCTGGCGGTAGGCAGCGGGAGTTGAGGAGTACGAGGGGGATCTGGTGTTCCCCTGGATCCGTACGGTGATCACGGCGTGGGGGCGGCCGCCTCCGGGTTCGGCTGGGGGTACCTCTGTGACGCGAAGGCACTGGTGGAGCAGAGCTTTGCGGGTTTTGGGGGTGAGGTCGAGGACAACGAGAAAACCCACGGGGATATCAGTGGCACCGTACTCGGCGGGCTGAACGCTGTAGCGGGTGCACAGGTAGTCCATCGATGCGTTCTTGGGTTCCTGCTTGCATTCGATGACGATGTAGAAAGCGCCGTAGAACAGGACGATGTCGGTGCGGCCGGCGCCGATGTTCTTCACTTCCCAACGCGGGCTGGTGCTGACCGACGTATACAGGCGTTTGGCGAGGTCTTTGGCCATATCGACCTCCTTTGGCGATTCCTCTTCCTTGGTGAAAGGCCGCAGGAAGGGTTCGCCCAGCGGGCCGCCGGACTCGGCCTCGATGGACCAGCGCGTGTAGCGCAGGAGGAAGACCAGCAGTTCCTCGACGCGAAGTGCAGCTTCTCCGCCGATGCCGGTGATCCGGTCGATGTCCTCCTGCAGCTCGCGCAAGATGGTGTTGGCGTAGTCGCTGAGATCGGGCTCGCGCGCGGCAAGGACGGCCCGACCGGACTTGTTGAGGTCCTCGGCGAGCTCCGGCTCGTTGTGTAGCAGAGCGGTCAGGCGGTCTCGCACCGGTGCAGGCAGTGCCAGCGCCGAGGTGACGGCGCTGACCTCGATCTCACGGCCTTTTGGGTCTTCACTGCCGCCTCCGGTGCGTATCAAGTCACGCAGTTCACGAACGGCGGCCCGGGCTTCCTGGCTGGCGCTGGGGTCGTCGGCGTGGAGGGACAACCACCGATCGAGGAAAGCGGAACTGTCACCCCTGGCCGTCAGTGAGCTCATGAGCCGGGGCTTCAGCAGGTGTGGAAGTGCTGTGGCGTCACCAGACGCGGGCGGCTCTTCGGCGGCGTGGGGGATGTCGGGCGGCACGAGCAGACGGATGGTTCGGTGCGCGCTGTAGGCCTGAGCAATGGAGGAGATGAGCGCCGGCGGGTCCCACCACACCTCGTTGAGGCTGTGCAGGGCGTGCAGTCGGTCGGTGAATTGCACCCAGGCGGCGGTGGCATCCGCTCGGGGCTGGCGCCAGGTGGGCCTCTCGCGGAGGCCGGTCAGCCGGTACTCCACCACCAGTGCGTGCAGGTCTTCGAGGGTGGAGCCGGAGATGGTGTTGCCGGCGGTGAAAGACAGCAGGGCGCCCAGAGCGGTGTGGAAGATGCGGGCGTCCAGGCGGTCTTCGTAGCGACTGCACCGGTCCAGCCACACCAAGGCCTGCCGCAGCGCTGGAACGGCCTCATTCAGGGTGTTCTTGGCCAACCCAGTTCGCATGTGGAGCATGGCCAGTTCGAAGGTGATGTCGTCTTCGCAGGCTTCCAGCGACAGCAGGCTTTCCAGCGCGGAGGGCACTTCAGCGTCATCCCACCACTCGGCGGCAGCACCCAGGGCGCGGATGACCCGCTGGATTAATACGGGGTCGGGATCGGAGCCCACGATGCCTTCGGCCAGATCGGTGGCTCGCTCGACCAGATGGCTGCGCACCTGCAGCGAGCGGATCCAGCCGCCCAGAGCCAGGCGCGTCAGCCCTTCTACTGAGGTTTTCAGGGTGGGTTCGGTTGGGTGAGGGTCAGTCCGGTGGCGGTGAGGCATCCGTCAATGAGGTGGGGCCGGAGCTGGGATCTGCGTAACTCGCGGCGGAGTACGCGGTCGAGGTCGTCGGGTGTGTCGAACGCGGTGTTGGCCATCGCTCTTCGCAGCAGTGACCAGATCACCTCGACGGGGTTGAGATCGGGTGCGTACGGCGGGAGGCGGATGGTGGTGAGCCAGTCATGCTCGGCCTCGTACCGCTTCAGGCCTGCCGTCAGGTGCGTGTTGAGATTGTCCCAGACCACCACGATGGGGCCGCCGAGCTGGATGTGGGCCCGTACCAGCAGGTCCCGGTAGTCCTTCCAGGAGAAGCTCTTGCGTGCCCCCTTCAACAGCAGGTGACCGTGGGGCCGGTATATCAGCCGGCTTGCCTCGCCGGGTTTGTAGCAGCACAGGGCTGCCACCGATGTTCGGCGGCGGGATCTGCCGCGGACCCGGATGACGGGGGTGTGTCCGCGCCGGCCCCAGGTACGGGCGCGGGGCGGCGTCATGGAGAAACCGGCCTCGTCCTCGAAGACGATCCAGCCCCCACACGCCGCCGCGATCCTTTTACCCGCGGCCACACCTCCTTCTTCCACAGCTCGACGGCGTGATCGTCGCGCTCGAGTGCTCTGCGGGCGGGTGCCTGCCAGGACCAGCCGTGCCGCTTCAGCAGCCGCCATACCGTCGCCACCGACAGACTCAGCCCGAGCTGGTGGCGGATCACCGTCTGGACCCTGGCCAGGGTCCACGGCTCGTCCCCGAAGCCGTGCGCGGCCGGACCCTTGCCCAATTCCTCTTCCAGCACGGCGAACCGGGCATCGGTGACAGCCGGGGAGTTCGCCGGTCCGGCCGAGCGCAGGGCCTCCAGCCCGCCCTCGCGCCAGGCGCGGCGCCAGCGTTCCACCGACCGCACACTCACCCGCAGATCCTTTGCGATCACCGCGGTCTTCTCACCCGCCGCGAACCGCCGACCAGCCTGAAGCCGGATCCCCTCACGAAACGCCCGACGCTCAGCGGTCAGGCCCCCACCCTCTGGATAACGCATACCAACGGCATACCGCGAGGATCATCAACCGTCACTACCCGACGACAACCCGAAATCCTCAGTAGGATCCGGTCTCCGGCAGGAGACGGGCCGCCCCTGGAGGAGACGTGAGCCGCGAGTTCGCTAAGTTCGGTGTCTGCTTTCTGGGCGTCGTGGCGTGGGCGGGCTTTCGCGACACGGCATCGGCACCTTCGTTGGTGATCGGCTGCGTGTGCCTCGCAATACTCGTCACAATAGTCACTCGCTACTTCACTCTCCGTCTCCGGCGAGAGATCCAGGCCATCAAGGAAGACAACAGACAAGCTCAGGAACGCCGGGAAGCATGCAAGCGCGAGCGACGGGTGGGTGACTAGCCGACCGGCGCGTCATGCGTGCCCCGTCCGTGCCCGATAGTGCAGGAAACCACGGGGAACCACGGCGACGAGCGGGCGTCGCACAACAGCATGGCCCCTGATGATTGACGGTGACCGTACCTGTCTCCACACATGCCCCAACCAGCAAAACCACGATCTACAGCGGGAGTACTACCGTGGCCCTGGCCTTGGCCCGAATACGCCGTGTCCCAGCAGCCGTCACCGCCATCGCGGTGACGGCTCTGGCCGTCTCAGGATGCAGCGGAAAGCAAGAAAACGCCGATCCGTCGGCAACTTCCGCCACCCCGACGCATCCCACCACATCGGCAAGCCGCCCCGAGGGGGCGAGCACGACAGAAGACGCGTCGCCCGAGCAAACGCCGACAGCCTCCCCGATGCCTCCTGATCTTCCTCCCGCCGTGGCGACAGCGCCTGCCGCTGCGCCGACGAGAGAAGGAGACACCAAGGTCTACACGTTCGGCGACATTGAGATTCGGCTCACCCCGAACGAACTCGGCGTCTACACCGCCATCCACATTCCCAACATGTCGCGAAGGGCCATGTACTTCTCTGTCACAGTGCGCGTGACAGGGCCGCACGGATACGAGGTGACGATGAAACGCTCCTTCCCCAGCGTGCTGCCAGGGGACTCGGCGCGGGAAGCGGGACTTCTCATTGACAAAGACGAAGCTCCGGTACCAGACAACCCCGTAGCAGAGATCGTCACGTTCGAGCAGACCAACAACGGATAAATAGCCTCTGCCAGGGCCAAGTAGCCGTGGTGCTCCTCGGCACAGACAAGGCTGCGGCCACCCAACAACGACAGCAGCCCACGGCATCCGACCTAGTCAGAGCCGTGGGCTTCCTCAACCTCGCTGGTCAGCGAGGCCCTTGCTCAGTAGACCGGCAAGCCAGGCAAGTCTGCCCCCACGAGTCCCCCGGTGCGATTGCACCACCGACTTTGGCCGGTTCAGTGGGAGCACAGCCAGCCCGCTGGAAGTGGGCTGGCTGTGCTCTGGACTATCCGAGGGCGGCCAGCAGCAAGCAACGGCCAACGACCGGGAGCGACCGCGAGGACGCGGCAGGCTGCCGTGCCCGCACGGATTGGTCGAACTGTGGTCCCGTCAGCCGGGACCAGGCGCTCGATCGTTTGCTGAGGAGTCCGAGCCGACGTCCATGGCGGCACAAGGGGGGCCGCCTCGCACTTCCTCAGGGAGCCAACCGTGGCCGGCGGACAAGGTCCATGATCAAGCGTCAGTCACCTGGGCACCCTGCGGGATGGCGTCCCGGGGGACATCCCCGGCGGACTCGATGTGGCTCGCATACCCGTCCGGGTCAAGGTCGCGTACTTCGACCGAAAAGTGGACCTCGAATTCCGGGACAGGCTCGAGGCGTGTGCGAAGAAGCGCGAGGACGGATTCGCTGAGCGCGCGTTTGACCTCAGCGCTACGGCCGACCTTCAGCGCGATCGCGATGTGGACCGCCTGGTGGGTTTCCTCCGTGCGGCCGGCGATGTACCAGTCGTCTTGAGGGTAGATGAAACGGATCCGACACGCCTCGGGGCGTGCGCCGCTGTTGGCGACGATCAGCGAGTGCAACTCCGGGCCGAGTACTTCATAGAGGTCCTCACTCCCGCCCAGTTCATTGGTGTACATCACGGTTACATGTGGCATGGACACAGCATATTCACCCTCTCACCATGCTCGCCGACGAGTTCCTCGACAAAGACCATCGTCTTGCCGCAGCAACACGACGGGCTCTGCCGGCCGCCGCAGGTTCCCTCCCCCAGGCGTCCCCGGCGGCGCTAGTGCCGCATCAGGCAACGTTTGCCCTGTTGTGATGTGACGCGCCTTCCGGGTGCTGTGGCGAACGGCGCGTGGGCGTCATTCTGTCCGGGTG
>NZ_JBHVFU010000081.1:0-28166 GCF_042801455.1 Streptomyces sp. NPDC057565
GACGACGGGGTGGTGGTCGAATCGGGCCACCCGCGCGACGTACTGACGAACCCGCAGCACGACCGGACGAAGTCGTTCCTGTCGAAGGTGCTGTAGCGGTACGGGAGTGACACGAGGGCGGTGCGGACTCCGGTCCGCACCGCCCTCTCCCGTATCCGACCGGGCTACTTCTTCGGCAGCAGTTCCGGGCTCAGCATCAGCGTGCGCAGCTGGGCACGCGTGAGCGGCGTGCTCTTGAGCAGAGGCCCCTGCGAGGTGTCGGCCGTGAAGCCGGTGCTGTCCCGGACGGCCAGCAGCCCGCCGTCCTTCAGAGTGAGCCGGGCCACGAGCTCGGGCCCCCAGTCCGGCGTACCTCCGTCGAGGTTCTTCATCGGGTCGCTCCAGATGGTCAGCACCCGGCCGTCCAGCAGTTCCTCGCGCACGCAGTCGGCCGGGCGCGGCTCCCCGTTGGTCGGCCTGCAGATGTCGGCGGCGGCGGAAAATCCGCCGAGCTTCTGGGAGACCTGCTTGCCGTTCATGGCACCGATGACGAGGTAGCCGACGCCGCCGTCCCTGCGGACGGCGTACTGCCCGTCCAGCGGCCCCACCGGGTGCTCCTTGGCCTGCTGCGGGGTCGCGTGCTTGATGATCACGGCGAGCGAGACCTGCTCGACCGCGCCCACGCCCTTGGGCAGCAGCTCGACGAGCTGCTTCGCCCGGCCGCTGTTGCCGGCCAGTTCGGCGGGCGCCGCCACCGAGGCCTGCTCCTCCTTCGGCTGCGCGGTCAGTCCCGGGACCGCGAGCGCCCCGGCCGTGACCACGCCGAACGCGGCTGCCGCGACCGTGGCCCGGCGTCGCCACCGCACCCGGGCGGCCTTCGCGTACACGCCTTCGGCACTGATCACCGGCTGCCCCGCGTGCTCGGCGGCCCGCCCCAGCAGTTCCTTGACGTCGCTCATGCGTATTCCTCCACCATCTCGGCGCGCAGCGCCGCCAACCCCCGAGCCGCGTGGCTCTTGACCGTGTTCTCGCGCATCCCGAGCATGTCGGCCGTGGCCTCGACGCTCAGGTCCTCCCAGTACCGCAGCACCAGGACGGCCCGCTGCTTGGCCGAGAGCCGGGCGAGGGCCGCCCGTACCGCAAGGCCGGTGTCCGTGTCCGGCGACTGGCCCGCGCGGTCGGGCAGTTCGCCGTACGCCTGCTCCCGCCGCCAGAACCGGCGGCGGGCGGCGATGAAGGTGTTGACCAGCGTCTTGCGCGCGTACGCCTCGATGTTGTCCAGCCGGCCGTGCCGCCGTCCGCCGAGCACGACCTTCACCAGGGTCGACTGGACCAGGTCCTCGGCCTCGTGCCGGTCGCCGCAGAGCAGATAGGCGCTGCGGAACAGCGCCGTACGTCTGCCCTCGACGAAGGCGTGCAGCGCGGCTTCGTCATCGATCCGCATCGTCGGCGCCCCCTCCCGGGTCCGCGGGTGCGGACCGTCTCACCCTTCCAGTGCGCCGGGGTGCGCGGCGGGTTGCAGCAGGGACGGAAAAAATTTCGGGCGGTACGGACCGGAGTCCGTACCGCCCCATGCGGCGCATGGTGCCGCTACTTCACGGCGAGTACCAAGGTGTCCGACGGGGAGGCCCAGACGGCCCGTGCCTCGCCGAAGCCCGCGGCGCGCAGAGTGTCCGCGTGCCACCGCGCGGACGGCATGTCGCCGTCGGCGTGCTCGCCGTAGATCTTGTACCGCTCGGCGGTCGGGGCGGCGAGGACCGGGTCCTCGGCCGCGAGGGCCCACCAGTCCGCCCAGTCGAGGGCGCCCGCGGCCTTGGCGCGGTCCATCCCGGCATGGCGGTGGGCGCGTTCGGCCGCGTTGATGCGGGGGGTGTCGGTGTCGATCATGTGATCGGCGTTCATGAACACCCCGCCGTCCCTGACGAGTCCGCCGAGTTGCCCGTAGAGCGTGGTGAGCGGTTCGCTGTGCAGCCAGTGCAGGGCGGTGGCGGTGAGGACGGCGTCGTACGTGTCGTACGGCAGACGCTCGGCCCAGGCGGGGTCCTTGAGGTCGGCCGTGACGAAGGTGACGCGCTCGTCGCCGGCGAAGGAGCCGCGGGCGATGGCGAGCAGCGCCGGGTCGAGGTCGACGCCGGTACTGGTGGCCTCGGGGAACCGCTTGAGGAGCCGGTCCGTAATACTTCCCGTACCGCACGCGAGGTCGAGCACCCTCGGCCGTGGCCCGACGAAGGCCTCGACCATGTCCAGCATCACCCGGAACCGTTCCTCGCGGTCGGGCATGTACCACTCCTGCTGCCGGTCCCAGCTCTGCTGCCAGGCCTGCCAGTCAGTGCCCGTCGATGTCTCCGTCACCCGAACCCCTCCACTACGTAATACCCTCGAAGCAGAAACGACCGTTACATCGGTCACCGTACCCAGACCTTAGACCGACCCTGTAAGGACTACAAGTGGAACTGGCCTATTACTCGGACTATGCGGTGCGCCTGGTCAACACCGAGGAGCCGGCCCGCAACAAGGACGTCCTCACCACCGTCGAGGCGGTCCGCGATCTGTTCGGCGCCAACGGGCAGGCGGCGAGGCGCGCCACCGACGCGGACGTGACCCGCTTCCGGTCGGTACGGGCGCGGCTGCGCGCCGTTTTCGAGGCGGCCGACATCGGCGACGAGACGCTCGCCGTCGACCTGTTGAACTCGCTGCTGCTGGAGTTCCCGGTCAGCCCGCAGATCTCCGGCCACGACACCCGTGACGCGGACGGAAAACCGGACTGGCACATGCATCTGGCCGACCATCCCTCGAACGTGACGGCCGGTTACGCCGCCATCGCAGCGATGGGTCTCGCCTTCCACCTCACGTCGTACGGGGTGGACCGGCTCGGGCTCTGCGAGGCCGCACCCTGCCGCAACGCGTACCTCGACACCTCGACCAACCGGTCCCGCCGCTACTGCTCGGACCGCTGCGCGACCCGCGCCAATGTGGCCGCCTACCGGGCCCGCAAGCGCCTGGAGACGGAGCGCGCCGCCGACACCGGCCGCAGCGCGGAGACCGCCCAGGCCAGCACCGCGCGGACCGAACGCTGATCCTTCCTCAGCGGCCGGTAGCGGGCCCGGACCCGGGCCAGCACCAGCTCTTCGGGCACCGTCCCGTAGTCCGTGCTGTCCCCGCCCGCGAACGTGTTGTCGGCCAGCACCCACCAGCCGCCCGCGCGGCGCTCGGTGGCCCGCTTGACGACCAACAGGTCCTGTTGGAAGGGGTGGCGCAAAACGACCACGTCACCGGGGCGCACCGGCGCCCCGTACTGCACGAGCAGCCAGTCCCCGTGGTACAGCGTGGGCACCATCGACGGCCCCGTCACCTCCACCACCCGGAACGGCAGCCGCTCCGCCCTGCCCCGCACGGGCTCCTGCGCCAACTCCGGTACCTCCGGCATCTCCGGCACCTCCCCGGTCCGTTCCGTGCATTCGACCACTGGTCCCATACTCGCCCTGGACTTTTGGCCTAAGCCCATGGGGGCACCCACGAAAACACGTCCCTCACGGAGTAATGTCCCACCTGAGAAGACGATCACGAGGAAGGACAGCTCAATGCTTTCCCGCCTGTTTGCCCCCAAGGTGAAGGTCAGCGCCCACTGCGACCTGCCCTGCGGCGTGTACGACCCGGCCCAGGCCCGCATCGAGGCGGAGTCCGTCAAGGCCGTCCAGGAGAAGTACCAGGCCAACGAGGACCCGCACTTCCGGGCCCGCGCGGTGGTCATCAAGGAGCAGCGCGCCGAGCTTGCGAAGCACCACATCTCGGTGCTGTGGAGCGACTACTTCAAGCCCCCGCACTTCGAGAAGTACCCGGAGCTGCACCAGCTGGTCAACGACGCCCTCAAGGCGCTGTCGGCCGCGAAGGCCTCCACCGACCCGGCGACGGGCCAGAAGGCGCTGGACTACATCGCCGAGATCGACAAGATCTTCTGGGAGACCAAGAAGGCCTGATCGCCGATTTGGCGCATGCGACGGGTCCGGACGGACCCGACTGCCGCAGCGCGGACGGCGTACACGGACAGGAGGGCCCGGCAGCTTCGGCTGCCGGGCCCTCCTGGCGTTCGACGGTGCGCGAGTACGAGGTCTCGGCCCCGCCCCGATCTTCCGGCTCGGGCAGCATGTCCGGCGGGGAGCCGCCCGCTCCGAGGAACGCGTCCGGGCCGTTCTCGCGGACATACGCGGCACGGTCCGGCTGGGTGCTCGGCCACACCCACAGGTTTTCCGGTGCCCTCTTCGAGCCGATCGGGCATCAGCGCCCCTGCGGGCAGGGCGAACGGGCAGCTCCCCGATTCCGCGGGACCGTCGGGGCGGTCACCGGCCGGGGGCTCCCGCGCGCCGCCGGGTTCCCAGGAGCGCGCCGGCCAGCAGCGAACCCATCAGGACCAGTGCGGAGTTGACCAGGATCGCGACCGTGACTCCGGACAGGACGCCGGTGGGTCCGGTGTCACCGAGCGAGGTCATCCGGGCGGCGGCGACGGCGCTCATGACCGGGATACCCATGGTGATGCCGACCTGCTGGGTCATCGTGGCGAGGCCGGTGGCCAGGCCCTGTTCGTTGTCGGGGAGGCCGGAGGTGGCGGTGACCATGAAGCCGACGATCATCAGCATGTTGCCGATGCCGCCGATGAAGGTGGCGGCGAGGAGGAGCCAGATCCAGGCGCCGGAGGTGCCGAGGGCGACCAGGGTGAGCGTGGCGGCGGCCTGGACGATGCCGCCGACGACGATGGTGGTCCGGGTCCCGCAGCGACCGACGGCGCGGCCGCCGAGGGTGCCGCCGATGACCGTGCCCAGACCCAGGACGCCGAAGGCGAATCCGGTGGCGAGGGGCGAGTAGCCGAGGACTTCCTGCAGGTAGAGGGTGAGGAGGAAGACGAGGGAGGTCTCGGTGACGAAGGCGATCAGCCCCGCCGCGTTGCCCCAGATGACGCTGCGTCGCCTCAGGACCCGTACGGGTACGAGGGGCGTCGCGGCCCGCTTCTCGACGAACCAGAAGGTGACGAGAAGGGCGACGCCCGCGAGGAGGGAGGCCAGGGTGGTGGGGGTGGTCCAGCCGGTCTCGCCGGCCCGGGTGAGTCCGTGGACGAGGGCGAGGAGTCCGCCGGTGACGGTCACGGCACCGGGGATGTCGAGCCTGGGCCGCTCGTCGGGGCGTGAGTCGGTGATGACGGACGGAGCGAGAACGAGGACGAGCAGGGCGACGGGGGCGTTGATGAAGAACGCCCAGCGCCAGGAGAGCAGGTCGGTGAGGAGTCCGCCGAGAATCGCTCCCGCGGTGAACCCGGCTGACATCAGGGCTCCGTTGAGACCGAGGGCGCGTTCACGCAGCGGGCCCTCCTTGAAGGCCGTCGTCAGCAGGGCGAGCCCGGCCGGGGTGACGGCCGCGGTGGCCAGACCCTGCAGCACCCGCGCGCAGAGCAGGACTTCGGGCGAGGTGGCGAGCCCGCCGAGGAGGGAGGAGGCGCCGAGGACGGCCATCCCGCCGAGGAACATCCGCTTGCGCCCGACGATGTCTGCGACACGCCCGAAGAGGAGGGTGAAGCCGGCGGCGGCGAGCGCGAAGGCGGTCGCGATCCACTGGAGATCGGCGAGGGAGAAGCCGAGCCCCTTGCCGACGACCGGCAGTGCGACGTTCAGGATCGAGAAGTCCACGGCGATCATGAACTGGGCGCCGAGGAGAAGGGTGAGGACGAGCTTCTGCCGCCCGGTCATGCGGATACCGGGCTGCGCGGAGGCGGCGACGGCGCCGGCTTCGACCGTCGGTGACGGGGTTGTGCGGGGTGCGGACATGGGTGTCTTCCTCAGGCAGGAGTTTTAACGGTTCCATGGTTCCGTTAAGGTGGGATCACCGTAACAGGGAAAGTCCGCCTAATGGAACTGGAGGCCCGTTATGACTTCTGAGGGTGTGGAGCCCGGCACCGTCCGGCCGGGTGGGCGTACTGCCCGGGTCCGGGAATCCGTCCTGCGGGCGGCGGGCGACGCCCTGGTCGAGCACGGTTTCGACGGCCTCGACCTCGCCGATGTCGCCCGCCGTGCGGGGGTCGGCAAGACCACCGTCTACCGGCGCTGGTCCACCACCACCGGTCTCGTCGCCGATCTGCTCGACGACATGGCCGAGCAGTCCTCTCCCCGTGCGGACACCGGTTCACTGATCGAGGACCTCAGGGCCAATGCGCAGCTCGTGGTGAAGACCCTGACCGACCCGCGCCAGGGCCCGCTCTTCACGTCGGTGATCGCCGCGGCGACGTGCGACCCGCGCACGGCCGAGTCCCTGCACCGCTTCTACGCGATCCGCGTCGAGGAGTGGGCGGGCTGCGTCATCGCGGCCCTGGAACGCGGCGAGCTGCCCGCGGGCACGGATCCCGACGAGGTGATCCGGGCGGTCTCGGCCCCGCTCTACTACCGGCTGCTGGCCAGCGGCGCTCCCCTCGACGCGGCGGCCGCCGACCTCGCCGCCGAGGCCGCGGCGGCCGCGGCGCGCGCGGGCGTGTATGTGAGGTGACGCGGTGCTCGGCGGGCGGGGGCTGCGCCGCGCTCCCTCACCACCGCCTGCGCAGCCGCACCGCCCACGGGTGGTCGGCGCCGTGCGCCAGGGTGATCGTCTCGGTCAGCCAGGCACGTTGGTCGGCGCTCAGCATCGGCAGAGCGGTCGCGAAGTCCTGGTCGTCCTTGGGACGCCGGGACTTGGCCTTGTACAGCAACTGCACCGGCAGGACCAGATACGGGATACCGTCCCCCGAGACCCGGCCCAACCGGTCGAGCGGGAGGCGGATGCGGGGGTCGCGGCGGAAGACCCAGTGGCCGTCGTCGTCCGCCTCGTCGAGCATGAGCTGGACGCGCCAGGGATCGCCGGGGCCCGGACGGCACCAGATGTCGTGGACGTGGGGCGGCAGCGTCTCGCCGGGCAGCCACGGGCGCAGGGTGCCGGGCGGGTCTGCGGCCCACCACTCCCAGCCGGCGAGCACCTGCTGGGCGGTCAGCTGGTCGCGGCGGAGCAGCAGGACGTCGATGTCGGCGTGGTCCCGGAAGGCGTGCCCGACGGCCAGTTCGACCGCGTATCCGCCTGCGATCCACCAGGGGGTGTGCAGTACGGAAAAGCGGCGGGCGACCTCGGGGAGCGGGGCGGGGTCCCACGGGCCCCAGGGCGTTTCTGTGCGCATGTGCCGTCGTTCCGTCCCGTCGGACCGGTCCGTTCCGGTCGGCGTCCCGGCCGGTCCGCCGGGAGTTCAGTCGGTCCTGAGCAGGTGCCGGTAGCTGTCCGGATGCTCCCGGAGGTACGTGGCCAGATTCTGCGCCGGACGGCCGGTCAGACGCGGTACGGCGTCCGAGACGGTGGCCATCTCGCCGGTCGCGATCGCCTCGTAGGACGTCACCCAGCCGGCGACCTCCCAGTCCGCCGCGCCGTACTGCGCCCGTGACGCGTATGCCTCCTCCCGGGTCTCCGGGTGGTAGGTGATGGTCCGTCCGGTGGCCCGGCTCAGTTCCTCGGCTGCTTCGGCGAGGGTGAATGCCTCCGGTCCGGTGAGGTCGTACGTCACCCCGTCGTGGCGGGTGTCCTCGCTCCCGGTGCCGGCCAGCAGGACGGCCGTCGCCGCGTCCGCGATGTCCTGGTGCGCCACCGCGGCGACCCGGCCGTCGCCGCCCGGGCCGCGCAGCACTCCGTCGGCCCCGGTCATCGCCGGGATCCCGGCGAGGTACCAGCTGTCGCGGAGGAAGGTGTAGCGCACCTCGGAGACTCGGATGTGTGCCTCGGTGTGCCAGTGGTCGCGGCCGAAGGTGAACGTGGCGTCGGGTGCGGCGCCGAGGAAGGACACGTACACGATGCGTTCGACACCCGCGGCGACCGCCGCGTCCACGGCGGTGGTGTGTTCGCGTACCCGGTCGGGGCTCTCGTGCGCGGAGACCAGGAACAGGGTGTGCGCCCCGGCGAGCGCCCGGCGCATGGCCGCCCCGTCGCCGTAGGAGGCGGGCGGAGCGGCGACCGCGCCGGGCAGCTCCGGCAGCCGGGACGGGTCACGGCCCAGCAGCCGGACGGGGACGCCGGCGCGCACGAGCCGCTGGGCGACGCCGCCGCCGACTGCGCCGCTCGCTCCGGTGACCGCGATGATCGGGGCGTCGGTGGGGGGTGTGGTGTTCACGCGGGGCTGCCTTCCTTGCGCGGCCAGGGACGTACCTCCACGACCGCGTCCACCGGGACGGGGCCGTAGATGTGCGGAAACTCCTCGCCGCCGGGCGCGAACGACTCGTACCGCACGGGCACGGAGAGCCGCGCGGGGTCGATGACGAGCACCACCAGGTCGGCAGGGGTCTCGGCATCGGCCGGGGCCCCGGCGCCGTACAGCATCTCGGCCACGCCGGGGAGCTGGTGGGGCAGCGAGCAGTGGATGAAGCCCTCTTCGTGCAGGGTGCGGCCGCGGGTGGACATCTCGTACGTCCCGATCCCGCGGGCCGCCTCCCACAGAGGGCCTTCGGTGAGGTGCAGCAGGAGTTCGGCCATGGGGCCAAACTAAGGGCTGTCCCGTAATCCCCGGTGGATCAGCGCGCGGCGTCGGATGCGGTGCATCGCCAGGCGGAGGAGCGTCCTCGTACTGGGCGTATTCGGGCGTTCCGACAACACAGCGAGGTGCCGTGGCTGTCGTCGTGCGCCCGCCAGGGATTGCGGGACAGCCCTTGGAGGAGCTCACAAAATGGGCGCCCGGCTCGCGACGCCTGGCACGCACGCTGATCGGACTCCCATTTTGTGAGCTCCTCTTAGCCGCGTCGGCGCATCCTCCGGGCCATCGGCGTGGCCGGTGAACCGGCCGCGAGCAGCACCGTCGCGATCCGCCCGGCCGTGCCACCGGCGGCTCAGGCCATGAGCAGCTTCGCCTCGGTCTCCGGGTCCAGTCCCACCACGGGCCGGTCCGGCCGCTGCGGCGCCGCGCCACCCAGCCCGCGCAGCCAGTCCCAGGTGTCCGTGACGGTCTCCCCCACCGGTCGGCAGTGCAGCCCGGCCGCGTGTGCCCGGCTGACGTCGCCCTGGTGCATGGTGTCGTACAGTTCGCCCGGCGGCAGCCAGATCGGCAGCTCGCTCCATGGCTCGACGCCCGCCGCGAGGATCTTCTCGGCGGCCGTCCAGCGCAGTTCGGCGCCGGAGCCGGTGGCCCGGACACAGGCGTCCAGCAGCTCACCCATGGTGGTGTGCCCCGGGCGGCTGACCACGTTGTACGGTCCGTGCAGTCCGTGTTCCGCCGCGTCCAGCAGCCAGTTGGCGAGGTCGCGGGCGTCGATGTACTGGAGCGGGGTGTCCGGTGCCCCCGGGGCCAGTACCGGTCCGCCGCGGGCGATCCGCTGCAGCCACCACGGCAGCCTGCCGACGTTCTCCCACGGCCCGAGGATCAGCCCCGCCCTGGCCAGCAGGGCGCGGTCGCCGAACACGTCGAGTGCGGCCAGTTCACCGCCGCGTTTGGCCTGCGGGTACGGGACGTCCGCCCCGGCGTCCGGCGAGGCCCCGTCCACCAGCGGGCCGTCCTCGGGGAGTCCGGCCGGGGCGGGGTGGTCGTACACCGACCGGCTGGAGACATAGGCGTACTGCCCGACGCGGCCGGCGAGCAGCCGGGCCGCGTCCCGTACGGCCGAGGGGGCGCCGCTCCAGGTGTCGACGACCAGGTCCCAGGTGTGTGCCCCTCCCTCGCTCTCCCCTGCGGCAGCGGCGAGCGCCACGAGTCCGTCGGCGCCGGTGCGGTCGCCGAACAGCTCTGTGACGCCTGCGGGGGGTGCGTGGCGGCCGCGATGGAACACGGTGACCTGCCGGCCCCGTGCGAGCGCCGCCTCGGTGACGGCGCGCCCGACGAACTCCGTACCGCCCAGGATCAAGAGCTTCATGGGGCCGACTCTGCCCGCAGCCGGGCCAGTTGGGAACAGCTCCTCGCTGTGGGCGGAATCCGGCGGGCCCGAGGCGGGCCGGCAGGGGGCGCCCGCCTCGCCGAGGACGACCGGGGGAGGCAGCCGCCGCGCAGGGCGGTCGAGGTGGGTCCGGCCGCTCCGAACACCCGCCGTGGTCCGTCCCGACCGGGTGAACGCGCGCCCCCGCTTGATGCGCCGGCAGCGAACGGTCCCGGCGTGGCCGGCCCCCTGCTGCATGCTGGGCCCAGCGGCCCGCGAGGGCCGGGCCCACCCTTGGAGGTACGCGCGTGAGCGAGCGTCCGGAAACGCTGTACAAGGCCGTCGGCGGTATCGACGTACTGCACCGGCTGAGCAACACCTTCTACGACGAGGCGCTGGCCGACCCGCTGCTCGCCCCCGTCTTCGCGGACTTCACCCCGACGCACATCGAGCATGTCGCCGTATGGCTGGCCGAGATCTTCGACGGTCCCGCCGACTACACCGCGAGGCTCGGCGGCCACCAGGCCCTGTTGCGCTCCCATCTCGGGCTGTCGATCACCGAGCCACAGCGGCTGCGCTGGATGGAGCTGATGACGACGGCGGTCGACAAGGAGCTGCCGGACGACGAGCTGCTCCGCCGCCGCGTCGTGGAGTACTTCGACTGGGGCACGAAGATCGCACGCGACGTCTCGGCGTCCCCGGCCGGCGAGGACCTCGGTGATCCCGGGCCGACGCCGCGCTGGGGATGGGACGGCCTGCGCTGACCCCAGCCCCTTCAACGGCCTTCATGTGTTGTCGAGTTCGGTACGGATCAGGGCCAGCAGTTCGTCCTCCGTCATTCCCAGCTCGCGCGCGTCCGCGACCACGTCGCGTACGTGTTCCAGCAGCCGGGCTCGGTGCGGCGAGGCGCCACCGGTGACGACCGCGCCCCGGCCCCGGCGCAGTTCGATCAGCCCTTCCTCACGGAGCTGCTGGTAACCGCGGAGCACCGTATGGACGTTGACGCCGAGGGTCTCGGCAAGGACCCGGGCGGCGGGGAGCCGCTCGCCCGGGACCACTGCCCCGTCGGCGACGGCCCGGCGGACGCAGGCCGCGATCTGGTCGCCGAGCGGCACGGTGGAGGTGGGATCGACCCGGAAGAGCATGGTCAGTGCCCCGCCCGGCGCCGGTCGATCAGGGTGTTGAGGAGCGCGGCGCCTGTCGCGGAGTCGTCGACGGTCACCGCGAAGTCCCGCCCGCCGGCCAGCCTCACCACGATCCCCTCGCCCGAGCGGATCATGACCCCGGTCCGTCCGGGCCGGATGCGATAGCCCCAGCCGCCGTACTCGGCAAGGGCGTTGATGTCCCGGCTGGTCGCCACCTCGATGCGGTCGAGCGGCACCCGGATGCGCGGCCAGGGCAGTATCCCGCAGACGGTGATGCCCCGCCGGTCCACGCTCACGTACGGCCGGGCGAAGCTTGCCGGCAGCACCCCGACGATCAGCAGCAACACAGCGGCGGACCAGCTGCCGACGAAGAAGAGGACGACTCCGAGGACGAGGAGTCCGAGCGCGACGAGCGGCAGCCACCAACTGTCGGCGCTCCGCGCCCATCCGGCGACCTCCCCGTCGGCGAGCACAATGCGTTCCCCGCCCACAGCCTCCGCGGAGCGGGCCGGCTGCTGCGGTACGGGGCCCAGTGCGGCCAGCACGAATCCGAGACCGGCGGCGAGCGCGCCGACGCCGAGTGCGACGGCCGGCTGCCACATCGGGAACGACACCTCTGGCGCGCCTTCACCGGCATCCAGGTTCACGATCAGCACGGCGGCCATCAGATAGCCGAAGAATCCGGCGAAGGCGTATCCCCCGGCGACCAGCAGGCGGTAGGCCCGGCCGGAGAAGTTCCCCTTCGCCACCATGGTGGCCCACAAGGCTCCGGTCACCACGAGCAGGACGACGGTGACGAGGACGTACGACGTCCGGCCCGCATGGCCATTCGCCTGCCCGCCGGCCTCGAAGTGGCTGGCCAACTGTCCGGGCAGCCGGTCACGGAACGCTGCCAAGGACGCCAGGTCGACGATGAGCGCGAGCAGGAACGGCAGGGCGACAAGGGCCGCGCTGCCGACATTCTTCCGGTTCATTAAAACCTCCTTGTTCGCATGCTAGTAGAACAATGAAGGCCTGGTAAAGCGCTGTGCCCCGCACCGGGGGTTCATCCGGTACGGGGCACAGCGCGTTGCCCGACATCCCGTCGGGCGAGAGGGTGGTCAGGCGTGTTCGAGAGGGAACGCGCCTCGGTGTCCGGTGCCCGCGCCCTCCGCCGGGCGCGCCTCGAACTCACGGCAGCTCCAGATCTCCTGGACGAAACCGGTCCGCCGGTCCCACAGACCGATGACGTCGTCCTCGCCCGCCGCCCCCCGGTACGCATCCTTCGCACCCCGGAAGCAGGCGAGGCCACCGGACAGTCCACGGCCGGGCGCCGGGAAGTAGTCCGAGAACGCGCAGGCGATACAGGTCTGCAGGCGGACTCCGGGCGGCAGGATGCGCTGGATCGTGGCGAGCGCGGTGGCGAAGTCGCACTCGGCCCGGCGCGAACCGTAGACCGCGCCGCCGAAGTGCAGCTCCAGATGGAGATCGGCGTCGGGGCGGCGCAGCGACAGCAGGCAGCTGAGAGTGGCCTGATGAACCGTGCCGTCCGAAATCACCGGCAGCGGCAGGTCCCACTCCAGCACGCAGTCGGTGAGCGCGCCGTCCGCCAGGGCGAACCCGCCGCTCTCCGGCGGCATGCCGGAGACCGGTCCGAGGCCGTCGAAGCTCTCGCCCTCGAAATCGACGCCCCGGATCCGGATGCGGAGTTGCTGTCCGTCGGTGGTGAGGATGATGGCGTCGGAACCCTGGCGGTCCCGGTACCAGCCTGCCCATGACTCGTCTGTCATGGGCAGGGACTGTAGCTCGTGCCCGCCCGCGTCTCCCTGCCGCCCTCCGCTTGCGTGCGCGCGGGCTCAGCCCGCCTGCGGTTCGCGCCACATGGGCCACATCGCCGGGCCGTCCGGAAGATCCACGGTCGTGCCCATGAAGGTGAACCCGAGCCGCTCGTAGAGCCGGCGGCTGCGCGCGCTGCTCGCCTCCAGATAGGCGGGAACGCCGTCGCGGTCGCAGCGCTCCAGCACCTCGGCCATCAGGGCCGACCCGATGCCCTCCCCCTGGCGTTCCGGGGACACCCCGATCAGAAGCAGGTACTCATGGGCCCGGTCGTACGGATGGATCGCACCCGTCAGCTTCCCGACCAACTCGGTCCGCTCGTTGTCGGGGTCCGCGGTCGCCCGCATCAGCGCAGGGGTGGGGTCCTCCTCCGTGGGTTCACCGGCGGGCACCGGCAGCCACAACGCCACGGCCGTTCCGTCCTCCAGCACATCGATACGGCCTTCGGCGAGCGTGACATCGACGAAGACACCGAGGAACTTTCCGTGAACGGCCCGGCGGTGCGTCTCGTCCGGGAAGACCCAGCTGCTGACCGGGTCGTCGTGGAACGCCTCGTCGAGGAGGCGCACGACCTGCTCCCGGTCCGCCTCGTCCGCCTGCCGTATCCGTACGCCCATACCCGGCTCCCGCCCTCACTCGCCCATCAACTCGCGCGACCTCAATCTACGTACAGGATCTTAGAGTTGGAGCCGTGCGGGTCCGGCGGGAGCCCGGCCGGCCCCCGCTGCCCCCTCTCTCCGGTCAGTGCGTCCGGCGGGTGACGAACTCCGCCAGGGCCAGCAGGTCGCCCGCCGCGGTCAGGTCGGGCACCGCCCGGGACAGATGGTGGACGGCGCGGGCCATCCGGTCCCCCGCGCAGGCCTGTGCCCAGTCCCGGCCGCCGGCCCGGTCGACGGCATCGGCGGCGCGGCTCACCTCGTCGGGCGTGTTCATGGAGCCCCGGTAGAGCCCGGCGAGTTCGGCCGCGGCCGGGGTGCGGGAAATCAGTGCGGCGACCACCGGCAGGGACTTCTTGTGGGCGGCGAGATCCGCCCCGACCGGCTTCCCGGTCTGCATCGGGTCCCCGCAGGGATGGACTCGGTGAGTGGGTGGTTTCCACGGGGCATCGCGGCGGGGCACCCCGGTCGGCCGCACCCCGGGCCGGGGCCGTCACGGGCCCGGACCGGATCCTGACGGTCCGGTCCGGGCCCCCTGATCGTCAGCGCCAGCGGCTGACCTCGACGTTCTCCAGGACGCCCAGGGCGTCCGGCACCAGGACGGCCGCCGAGTAGTACGCCGTCACGAGGTACGAGATGATCGCCTGCTCGTCGATACCCATGAACCGGACCGAGAGGCTCGGCTCGATCTCGTCCGGGATGCCGGTCTGCTGCAGTCCGATGACCCCCTGCTCGGCCTCGCCCGTTCGCATGCAGATGATCGACGTGGTGCGGGCGTCGGTGACCGGGATCTTGTTGGACGGGAAGATGGGCACCCCGCGCCAGGCGGGCACATGGTGTCCGCCGATCTCCACACTCTCCGGCACCAGTCCGCGCTTGCTGCACTCGCGGCCGAAGGCGGCGATGGCCCGCGGGTGCGCGAGGAAGAGCTTCGAGCCGCGGCGGCGCGAGAGCAGCTCGTCCATGTCGTCGGGGCCGGGCACCCCGCCGTGCGGCTGGAGGCGCTGCCCGTAGTCGCAGTTGTTGAGCAGCCCGAACTCGCGGTTGTTGATCAGCTCGTGTTCCTGGCGCTCGCGGAGCGCCTCGACCGTGAGCCGCAACTGCTGCTCGGTCTGGTTCATCGGCTGGTTGTAGAGGTCGGCGACCCGGCTGTGGACCTTCAGCACGGTCTGGGTGACGCTCAACTCGTACTCACGAGGGGCCGATTCGTAGTCCACGAACGTGTGCGGGACGACCGCCTCGCCGACATGGCCCGCGGAGAGGTCGATCTCCGCCTCGCCGTACGTGTTGGTGCGCTGGCGGGGGATGCTGAGCAGCCCGGCGAGATGCGTGCGGAGCGAGTCCGCCCGCTCGGCGAGGTTGAGCACGTCCGCCCGCCTCAGCGTGAGTACCGTGCACGCCGTGACGGCACGTGCGGTGTACTCCCAGACGGCGTCGCCCCCGATCAGCGCGTGGTCGCCGAAGTACGCCCCGTCGGCGTGCACCCCGAGCACGGTCTCGTCGCCGTACGGGCCGGTGCCGACCTTCTCGACCTTGCCGTGCGCCAGCAGGAAGACGCGGTCCGCCGACTCCCCGGACGCGGCGATCACCTGTCCCGCGGCGATCTCGCGCTGTTCGCACCGGCGGGCCAGCTCCGCGAGCACCTCCTCGTCGGCGAAGTCCCGCAGCGCGGGCAGCTCGCCGAGTTCCGCGGGGATCACCGTGACCCGGTCACCGGTCTGCACGAAGGTCACCCGGCCGTCTCCGACCGAGTAGCTCAGCCGGCGGTTCACCCGGTACGTGCCGCCCTGCACCTGCACCCAGGGGAGCATGCGCAGCAGCCACCGCGAGGTGATCTCCTGCATCTGCGGAGCGGACTTGGTGGTCGTCGCGAGGTTCCGCGCCGCCGCCGTGCCCAGGCTCTGCTGCGGCGGTACCTGCGCGTTCTGAGCCTCTTCACCAACGGACATCTGACGTCCTCTCGATCATCGGCTGACCTGCGTGAAAAGCCTTTCAGCATGGGGACACCGCACGCCATTACACAAAAGAGTGTGACTAATCGGGCTTTGGGCTGGGCACGACGCTCAGCGATGCCCCTGGAGCCGGATAACTTGCATCCACGATGCAAGTTATCTAACGTGGCGGTCATGCGGCTGACGAAATTCACCGACGTGGCGCTGCGCGTACTGATGCGCCTCGCCGTCGTGGAGAACGAGGATCCGCCGACCACCCGGGAGGTGGCGGCGACCATGCAGGTGCCGTACACCCACACCGCGAAGGTGGTCGCCCGGCTCCAGCACCTCGGCCTGATCGAGGCGCGCCGCGGCCGCGGCGGCGGGCTCGCCCTCACCGGAGCCGGCCGGTCCGCATCGATCGGCGGACTCGTCCGCGAGCTCGAAGGGCCCGGCGATGTCGTCGAGTGCGAGGGCAGCACCCCCTGCCCGCTGCGCTCGGCCTGCCGGCTGCGCGGCGCCCTGCGCCTGGCGGAGGAGGCCTTCTACGCCTCGCTCGACCCGCTCACCGTCGCCGAACTCGTCACCTCCCCCACCGGCCCCCTGCTGATCGGCATCAGCAGCAGCCGTCCCGCCGACTGAACCCCCCGCCGGGTACAGCCCGGCCTCACCTCTGCCCAAAAATAAGAATCTCAGATACCAATTCACCCTGAGGAGTCCGCCCGATGCTCTCCGAGTCGTCGACCGCCACCGTCCGTGCCACCCTCCCCGCCGTCGGCGCAGCCATCGGGGACATCGCCGATCTCTTCTACCGGAAACTCTTCGACGCCCACCCCGAGCTGCTGCGCGACCTCTTCAACCGCGGCAACCAGGCCTCCGGCGCCCAGCGTCAGGCCCTCGCCGGGTCCATCGCCGCGTTCGCGACCCAGCTGGTCGAGCACCCGGACACCCGTCCCGACGTGATGCTCAGCCGCATCGCCCACAAGCACGCCTCGCTCGGTGTGACCGCCGCACAGTACGAGGTGGTGCACACCCACCTCTTCGCCGCCATCGCCGAGGTGCTCGGTGACGCGGTCACACCGGAGGTCGCGGCCGCCTGGGACGAGGTCTACTGGCTGATGGCCAACGCCCTGATCGCCATCGAGGACCGGCTCTACGCCCAGCGGGGCCTCGTCGCCGGGGACGTCTGGCGCGAGTGGGAGGTGGTCGCGAGGATCGAGGAGAACGACGACGTCGCCACCTTCCAGCTTCGCCCGGCCGACGACGCGCCCGCCCCCGACTTCCGGCCCGGCCAGTACGTCTCCGTGCAGGTGGAACTGCCCGACGGGGCCCGGCAGATACGGCAGTACAGCCTCTCCGGCGGTCCCGGCTCCCGGCTGCACTCGATCACCGTCAAGCGGGTGCACGGCGACGGATCGCCCGACGGCGAGGTCTCGACGCACCTGCACGCCACCACCCGGGCCGGTGACCGGCTGCGTGTCTCCGCCCCGTACGGCGATCTGGTCATCGACGCCGTCGACGCCCCGCTGCTGCTCGCCTCCGCGGGCATCGGCTGCACCCCGATGCTGTCGATGCTGGAGCACCTCGCGGCAACCGGCCACCGGGCCCCGGTCACCGTCGTGCACGGCGACCGCTCCCCCGCCGACCACGCCCTGCGCACCGACCATGCGCAGCTCACGGCCAAGCTCCCGGACGGCGCAGCACACTTCTGGTACGAGAACCCGGAGCCCGGCCACCCGGCCGACCGCACCGGCCTGGTCGACCTGGGCGGTATCCCGGTCCGGCCCGGCACGCACGCGTACCTCTGCGGTCCGCTGCCCTTCATGCGGGCCGTGCGCACCCAGCTGCTGGCCAAGGGTGTCCCGGCGGCCGACATCCACTACGAGGTGTTCGGCCCCGACCTGTGGCTCGCCCAGGGCTGAACCGCCGCGGGTGCTCGCGGAATTGACCGGATCGACTCGCACACCGCCCGAACGCAGGGCCCCGGAATGGCCCGGGGCCCTGCGCTCCGGTACAAGCGCTGCAAGGACTCGCTCCCCCACGCGCCCAAGGAGTCGGCCATGTCCTCACCCATGTCCGCGAGCACCTTCCTCGAAGCCCTGATGAACGAAGGGCTCACCGTCGTCCGGGTCGGCGACTGGCGTACGCACAACCGCAACCACAAGGGCCCCTGGGGACCTGTCAACGGCGTGATGATCCATCACACCGCCACCAGGGGCACCGAGGCCACCGTCCGCATCTGCCGTGACGGCCGCCCGGAGCTTCCCGGACCGCTCTGCCACGGCGTGATCGCCAAGGACGGCCGGATCCATCTGGTCGGCTACGGCCGCACCAACCACGCCGGATTCGGTGACGACGACGTCCTGCGCGCCGTCGTCGCCGAGAAGCGCCTGCCGGCCGACAACGAGGCCAACACCGACGGGAACAGGCACTTCTACGGCTTCGAGTGCGAGAACCTCGGCGACGGCGAGGACCCCTGGCCCGATGTCCAGCTGGACGCCGTCGAGAAGGCCGCCGCCGCCATCTGCCGCCACCACGGCTGGACCTCCCGGTCCGTCATCGGGCACAGGGAGTGGCAGCCCGGCAAGGTCGATCCGCGCGGCTTCACGATGGACTCCATGCGCGCCCGGATCCGCGACCGGCTGAAGTGACCCGCCCCCGCCCGAGGTCACCGGGCCGCCGGGCGACAATGGGCGCATGCCCTCCGACCCGCCCGCCCTCTCCCGGCTGCAGCCGGTGCTCCCGTCACCCCTGCAACCGGCCGAGGACGAGCGCTTCGCCCGGCACGGCGTGCGGCTGCTGCTCAAACGCGACGATCTGATCCACCCCGATCTGCCGGGCAACAAGTGGCGCAAACTCTCCCCCAACCTGACGGCCGCCGCCGGGCGCACCGTGCTGACCTTCGGCGGCGCGTACTCCAACCATCTGCGCGCCACCGCCGCCGCCGGCCGGCTGCTCGGCTTCCCGACCGTCGGCGTCGTACGCGGCGACGAGCTGGCCGGCCGCCCGCTCAACCCGTCGCTGGCGCAGTGCGCGGCGGACGGCATGCGTCTGCGCTTCGTGGACCGCGCCACGTACCGCGCGAAGGCCGATCCAGCGGTCCTGGCGGGGCTGCTGAGCGGCTGCGGGGAGTGTGTGGTCGTCCCGGAGGGCGGCAGCAACGCCCTGGCCGCACAGGGCTGCACAGCGCTGGGGCGGGAGCTGCACGGCCGGGCCGACGTGATCGCGGTGGCCTGCGGCACCGGTGGGACCCTCGCCGGTCTCGCCGCGGGCCTCGCACCCGGTCAGCGGGCACTCGGCATCCCGGTGCTGCGCGGCGGCTTCCTGGGGGACGCGGTACGGGAGCTGCAGCGGGAGGCGTTCGGCGGCCCGGCCGGGGCCTGGTCGCTGGACGAGCGCTTCGCCTTCGGCGGCTACGCCCGGACGACACCGGAGCTGCACGCCTTCGCCGACGACTTCGAGGACCGGCACGGGCTGCCCGTCGAGCGTCTCTATGTCGCCAAATTGCTCTATGGACTGATGACACTCGCCCAGGAGGGCGCGTTCGCTCCGGGCACCACGGTCGCCGCTGTCGTCACGGGTCAGCCCTGGGGGGCGCCGGACTCCTCCCGGTAGGCCGCCGCCTCCTCCAGGTCCAGCCGCCGCAACAGGTTCCGCAGCATCTCGTCGTCGATCCGGCGCTCGTCCCGCAGCCGGACGAAGACGGTGCGCTCGGCCTCGATCATTTCGCCGGCCAGCCTCCGGTAGGTGTCGTCCGCCGACTCCCCGGTCAGCGGATTGGAGGCCCCGAGCCTCTCCCACACGGCGTTGCGGCGGCGCTCCAGGACGGTGCGGAGCCGGTCGGTGAGCGGTCCGGGCAGGCAGTTGCGCGGATCCTGGAGGAGCTCTTCCAGGCGCGCCTCGGCGGCCGCGGACGCCTCGCTCTGGGCCTGCGCCTCGGCCAGGGTCTCGGCCTGCGCGTCGCGCCCGGGGAGCTTCAGGACGCGCACCAGGAGAGGCAGGGTGAGCCCCTGGATGACCAGCGTGCCGATGACCGTCGTGAAGGTCAGGAAGAGCACCAGGTTGCGGGCCGGGAAGGCTTCCCCGGAGGTCATCACCAGCGGGATGGAGAAAGCGATGGCGAGCGAGACGACGCCGCGCATCCCGGCCCAGCCGACGATCAGGGGTGCGGTCCAGTTGGTCCCGGGCTCGCGCTCCCTGATCCGTCTCGACAGCCACCGCGGCAGATACGTGGCCGGGTACACCCAGATGAAGCGGACCACGACGACGGCGAGGAAGACGGCAACCGCGTACCAAAGAGCCTCCGCGACGGCATAGGTGCCGAGCCCCTTCAGCACGAAGGGCAGCTGCAGTCCGATGAGCGCGAAGACCGCCGACTCCAGGATGAACGCGACCATCTTCCACACGGCCTCCTCCTGGAGCCGGGTCGCGAAGTCGACCTGCCAGGAGCGGTGCCCCAGATAGAGCGCCACGACGACCACGGCGAGCACTCCGGAGGCGTGCACGCGTTCCGCCGCCGCGTACGCCACGAAGGGGATCAGCAGCGACAGGGTGTTCTGCAGCAGGGCTTCCTTGAGGTGCGTGCGAAGCCAGTGCAGCGGCACCATCAGCACCAGGCCGACCCCGACACCACCGACCGCCGCGACGAGGAACTCGCCGATCCCGGCGCCCCAGCTGACGCCCTCGCCGACGGCGGCGGCCAGCACCACCTTGTAGGCGGTGATCGCCGTCGCATCGTTCACCAGGGACTCGCCCTGCAGGATCGTCGTGACCCGGCTGGGCAGCCCGACCCGGCGGGCGATGGCGGCCGCCGTGACGGCGTCCGGCGGCGCGATGACGGCGCCCAGCACCAGCGCGGCGGTCAGCGGCAGGTCGGGCACGAGCCAGTACGCCAGCCAGCCGACCGCGAAGGTCGCGAAGAGGACGTAGCCGACGGAGAGCAGGGCGATCGGCCGGACATTGGCCCGCAGATCGAGGTACGAGCTGTCGACCGCAGCCGTGTAGAGCAGTGGCGGCAGCAGCAGCGGCAGCACGATGTGCGCGTCCAGGGTGTAGGTCGGCACCCCGGGCAGATAGGAGGCGAGCAGCCCCGCGGCGACCAGCAGCAGGGGGGCCGGTACCGGGGTGCGCCTCGCCGCGCCCGCGATCGCGGCACTGGCCGCGACCAGTGCCACCAACGGCAATGCATCCATCTCACGGTCCTCACATCCGTCGTAATCTGACAATCATGAGTGAGTGCCTGCACGTTCCCGAACTGCCCCGCCCCGAGCCCGTCCCGCTCAGCGAGACATGTCCCGAATGTCTTGCCGCGGGCACCCACCCCGTGCAACTGCGGCTCTGCCTGACCTGCGGCCATGTCGGCTGCTGCGACTCGTCGCCCCTCCAGCACGCGACGGGACACTTCAAGGAGACCGGCCACCCGATCATGCGGAGCTTCGAGGCGGGAGAGAGCTGGCGCTGGTGCTTCGAGGACGGTTCGATCGTGTGATGGCTGGGTACGTCAAACCGGCGCCGGTTCTTCGCAATTGACAGCCGCAGACCTCTAGCCACTGTGCGTGCTCATGGGTTTACCATGAGTGACAGTCATGGGATGGGGTTCCGGCGACACGGCATCATGGATCGCGATAGCGTCGCCGGACCAAGAACCGAAGACGTACCGCATGGCTCCGGGGCGCCCTCCCGGAACCTCGAATGAGTTTGTGCCACCTTGGAGGTGAGGGTGTCCCAGATCGCAGGCGAGCCCGGGAATCAGGACTTCGTGGAAGTCCGGCTGCCCGCTGCGGGTGCCTACCTGTCGGTGCTGCGTACGGCCACGGCCGGTCTCGCAGCGCGCTTGGACTTCACTCTCGACGAGATCGAGGATCTTCGCATCGCGGTCGACGAGGCCTGCGCGATCCTGCTTCAGCAGGCCGTGCCGGGCTCCGTCCTCAGCTGCGTGTTCCGGCTCGTCGACGACTCCCTTGAGGTGACGGTGGCCGCCCCGACGACGGACGGCCGGGCCCCGGAGCGCGACACCTTCGCCTGGACGGTGCTCTCCGCACTGGCCGGCAAGGTCGACTCCACGGTCGCCGATGACCGTACGGTCAGCATCAGCCTGTACAAACAGCGCGGCGCGGGACCCGGGCCGGCGTGAGCAACGGGAACGGGGACGGTCCTGTGCGAGACGAGACGATCCGACCGGGGGTGGTGCGAGCAGCAGGCATCCCGGAGCAGCAGGCCATGCCCCATCCGGTGGACGGGGCGGACGGGCCGGTGGTCCGTACGGTCGCGGTGGAGCAGTCGCAGGCAAAGCGGGCAGGCCAGATGAGCGAGCACGGGCACCACGATCCACACGACCGCAGCGGGGCGCGGGCACTCTTCTACGAGCTGCGGGAACTCCCCGCCGGCTCGCCGGAGAAGGCCGAGCTGCGCAACCGGCTGGTGCGGATGCATCTCCCGCTCGTGGAGCATCTGGCCCGCCGGTTCCGCAACCGCGGCGAGCCGCTGGACGATCTGACCCAGGTCGCCACCATCGGCCTGATCAAGTCGGTGGACCGGTTCGACCCGGACCGGGGCGTCGAGTTCTCGACGTACGCCACGCCGACCGTCGTCGGCGAGATCAAGCGCCACTTCCGCGACAAGGGCTGGGCGGTCCGGGTGCCGCGCCGGCTGCAGGAGCTGCGCCTCTCGCTCACCACGGCCACCGCCGAGCTCTCCCAGCAGCACGGCCGGTCGCCGACGGTGCACGAGCTGGCGGAGCGGCTGGGCATCTCCGAGGAAGAGGTCCTGGAGGGCCTGGAATCGGCCAATGCGTACAGCACGCTGTCGCTCGACGTGCCGGACACGGACGACGAGTCCCCGGCGGTGGCGGACACGCTGGGCTCGGAGGACGAGGCGCTGGAGGGCGTCGAGTACCGGGAGTCACTGAAGCCGCTGCTGGAGGACCTGCCACCCCGGGAGAAGCGCATCCTGCTGCTCCGGTTCTTCGGCAACATGACCCAGTCGCAGATCGCGCAGGAGGTCGGCATCTCGCAGATGCACGTCTCGCGTCTGCTGGCGCGCACGCTGGCGCAACTGCGCGAGCGGCTGCTCGTCGAGGAGTAGCAGGACGGGCTGCCGGCGCTGTGGTTCAGCGGCCGTACGGTGCGCTTCCGCGCCCGGCTGCCGACGTGCTGCGCCGCCAGGTCACGCCTCCGGCGTCGCGCCCGGTCCCCGGATGCCGAGCGCTTCCCGGGTCGCCGGCCTGGCCAGCTGGAAAAGCGCCGTCAGCGAAACCGCGGCGAGGACGATCCCGGCCGGGATCAGCGCGCCGTGCGACCGCAGCAGCGTCCAGGCCACCGGCAGCGCGATGATCTGCGTGATGAGCGCCGGGCCACGGCTCCAGCTGCGCCGCCGCAGCAGTCCGCGGGACGCGATCAGCGGGATCAGGCCCAGGGCGATCAGAGTGAGTCCGCCCATCTCCGCCTGCTGCGGGCTCTCGGGCCGACCGAGCAGCCCCATGACCAGCATGTAGATCCCGCCGAGGGCGAGCGCCGCCCCTTCGAGGGCGTTGAGCCCGGCCACGAGAGTGATCCTGGCCGGCTTCGTCGGCTCGGCCATGGGCGACGAGGACGGCGTGTTCTGCTGAGTACTCACCCTTGCAGGTTGACATCCCGGCCCGCTGAAAGCGAAGCCGGGGTCCGGGCCGGGGTGCCGTGCCCGAGCCCCTCGCAGCCGTGCCGTCACCCAACGTGAAGGGCAGGGGGCGGGACTTCAGACGGGTACCACACGGTAGGTAGTCTGGCGGCCATGCGCGCACTCCTCGTGGTCAATCCAGCTGCTACCACCACCAGTGCGCGTACCCGTGACGTGCTCATCCACGCGCTCGCCAGCGAGATGAAGCTGGAGGCGGTGACCACGGAGTACCGGGGGCATGCCCGGGACCTGGGACGGCGGGCCGCGGACTCGGACGACATCGATCTCGTCGTCGCCCTCGGCGGCGACGGCACGGTCAACGAGGTCGTGAACGGTCTGCTGCACCGCGGTCCCGACATCGACAACCTGCCGCGCCTGGCCGTGGTCCCCGGTGGCTCCACCAATGTCTTCGCGCGCGCCCTCGGCCTGCCGAACGACGCGGTGGAGGCGACCGGCGCCATCCTGGACGCGCTCGCCAACCGGACCGAACGCACGGTCGGCCTCGGGCTTGCGGCCGGCACGCCGGGCACCGAGGACGAGTCGGTCCCCGAACGCTGGTTCACATTCTGTGCCGGCCTCGGATTCGACGCGGGCGTGGTCGGTCGCGTCGAACAGAAGCGCGAACGCGGGAAGCGGTCCACACATGCGCTGTACGTGCGCCAGGTGGTCCGGCAGTTCCTGGAGGAGCCGCACCGGCGGCACGGGGTGATCACGCTGGACATCCCCGGCCAGGACCCGGTCACCGATCTCGCGCTCTCCATAATCTCGAACACCGCTCCCTGGACCTACCTGGGGAACCGCCCGATGTACGCGTCCCCGAAGGCGTCGTTCGACACGGCCCTGGATGTCCTCGGCCTGAAGCGCCTCTCCACTCCGGCAGTCGCCCGGTACGGCACCCAGCTGCTCACTTCGAGCCCCGAGAAGGGCCCGCACGGCAAGCACGCGGTTTCACTCCATGACCTCACGGACTTCACCTTGCATTCAAAGGCCCCACTGCCCTTCCAGATGGACGGTGACCACCTGGGCCTGCGCACGAGTGTGACGTTCACAGGCGTACGCCGTGCACTGCGTGTGATTGTGTGAGCGGAAGGAGCAAAAGTCCTTCAACTCGAACGTTTGGACTGGCTTCCACCCCATGGAAGTACGGCTGTGACCTAGCCGACACCGAGGAATCAAAAAAAAGTTTCCAGAAGGGGTTGTATCCGCCGCCGAGGTTTGCGAATCTCTACATGGCGATCGGGACGGCCCGCAACAACGGCCTCCACTGAGAGCCAGAACCCCTCCTCACTTGTACAGGACCACAACCAGTTCATCTGGGCGTCGGCCCATCATCTGTGGGGGGATTCGTGAAAGCGTTCACATTCACAAGCAACGTGTATGTAATACCAAGGAGAGGTAGCAGCCATGGACTGGCGTCACAACGCCGTTTGTCGTGAGGAAGACCCCGAGCTGTTCTTCCCCATCGGCAACACCGGTCCTGCGCTGCTGCAGATCGAGGAAGCCAAGGCCGTCTGCCGTCGCTGCCCCGTCATGGAGCAGTGCCTGCAGTGGGCGCTCGAGTCCGGCCAGGACTCCGGCGTCTGGGGTGGCCTCAGCGAGGACGAGCGCCGCGCAATGAAGCGCCGCGCCGCTCGCAACCGGGCGCGTAACGCCAGCGCCTGATTCGACGCCACCGCTACGAGCCTCAGTCAGGCGGCGCGTACAGAGCGTACGCACGAACCCGCCCCCCGAGTCGCAGCGCGCAGTACCCCAAAAGCGCACGCATGAAGCAGTGGGCCCGGACCGTGATCAACGGTCCGGGCCCACTGCTTTGCGCATTCCCGTTCGTGCCGTCCGTCGGGTGCGCCCCGGCGGCGGCCCGGTCACTTCTCCGCGCGGACCGGAATGTCGAGGACCACCTGGGTGCCGCGCTCGGGGGCCGGGACCATGCCGAACGATCCGCTCAACTCGCCCTCCACCAGCGTCCGTACGATCTGCAGCCCCAGGTTGCCGGCCTGCTGCGGGTCGAACCCCTCGGGCAGCCCGCACCCGTCGTCCTGGACGGTGATCAGCAATCGCGCCTCGGCCGACGAGCCGCCGCGCACCGCCGAGACCTCGACCGTGCCGGTCTGGCCGACGGTGAACGCGTGCTCCAGGGCGTTCTGCAGCACCTCGGTGAGCACCATGGCAAGCGGAGTGGCTACTTCCGCATCGAGAATGCCGAACCGCCCCGTACGTCGGCAGGTGACCCGGCCCGGGGAGATCTCGGCGACCATCGCGATGACCCGGTCGGCGATCTCGTCGAACTCGACCCGCTCGTCCAGATTCTGAGACAGCGTCTCATGAACGATGGCGATCGAACCCACGCGCCGTACCGCCTCGTTGAGGGCTTCGCGGCCCTGCGCGGATCCCATCCGGCGGGCCTGCAGACGCAACAGGGCAGCCACCGTCTGAAGGTTGTTCTTGACCCGGTGGTGGATCTCCCGGATGGTGGCGTCCTTCGTGATCAACTCGCGCTCGCGGCGACGCAGTTCGGTGACGTCACGGAGGAGGACCAGGGAGCCGATCCTGACCCCCTTGGGCTTGAGCGGGATCGCCCGGAGCTGGATCACGCCGCCCGCGCATTCGACCTCGAACTCGCGGGGCGCGTAACCGCTCGCCAGTTTGACCAGGGCCTCGTCCACCGGGCCACGGGAGGGGGCGAGTTCGGCGGTGGTCCGGCCGAGGTGGTGTCCGACGAGGTCGGAGGCGAGACCGAGGCGGTGGTACGCGGAGAGGCCGTTGGGGCTGGCGTACTGGACGACACCGTCGGCATCGAGCCTGATCAGTCCGTCACCGACGCGCGGCGAGGCATCCATGTCGACCTGCTGGTCCGGGAACGGGAAGGACCCCGCGGCGATCATCTGGGCCAGGTCGGAGGCCGACTGCAGATAGGTGAGCTCCAGCCGGGACGGGGTCCGGACGGTCAGGAGATTCGTGTTGCGGGCGATGACGCCCAGAACCCGGCCCTCACGGCGTACGGGGATCGACTCGACCCGTACCGGCACCTCCTCGCGCCACTCCGGGTCGCCCTCGCGGACGATCCGGCCCTCGTCGAGCGCCGCGTCCAGCAGCGGGCGGCGGCCGCGCGGCACCAGATGGCCGACCATGTCGTCCTGGTACGAGGTGGGTCCCGTGTTGGGCCGCATCTGGGCGACGGACACATAGCGGGTCCCGTCGCGGGTGGGCACCCACAGGACGAGGTCGGCGAAGGACAGGTCGGAGAGCAGCTGCCACTCCGAGACCAGCAGATGCAGCCACTCGAGGTCTGTGTCGCCGAGGGCTGTGTGCTGGCGGACGAGGTCGTTCATGGAGGGCACGTGTGCGAGCGTACCTGTGGATACGCGCCGGTTTCGAACCGAACGACCTGCCCGTACGTGGAAGGGGACAGGGGCCGGAAATTGGCGTGCTCCGATGGATGGACAGACGAGAATGGTCTAGTCCACAATGCTCAAGACAGAGCTTCCGCTCTCCCCGCACAGGAGAGTGGATCGAGGTACCGCGCTCTCTGCCCTGACTGCGCCGGTACCTCCCCCGGCCGGGGGCACCGCACACCGCCGGCCGAGCAACTCCGGGCTGCGGTGCCGGACGGGCTGAGGGTCCCGTCCCGGCGCCGCGGCCCGCGGGTGTTTCTGCGGACCTCCCCCGCCGGAGACCGGCGCGGTCAGCGGGTCTCGGTGACCTTGGCCAGGGCGCGGGGAGCGTCCGGGTCCTGGCCGCGGGCGATCGTCACCTCGTACGCCGGCATCTGCAGCGGCAGGATCTCCAGGACCCGCTGGAGGGCCTCGCCGCCCCGGCCGTCCGTGCGCTCGGCGAACCGGTAGCGCGCGGCCAGGTCCTTGACCTCGCCCTTGCGGGCCAGGATCGCCTCCGCCAGTTCCGGCAGGCTCGCGGCGGCGCCGCCGTCACCGCCGCGCAGACCCTCGACGAAGAGGAAGAGATAAAGGGACAGCAGGGAGGCGGTGCAGGTCTTCGTGGCCGGGAGGGCCTAATCCGGGCCCGCCAGGATGTCGATGTGGTACTCGGAGACGGCGGCGAGCGGCGAATCCGGGTTGCCGGTGACGGCCGGGGTGAGGGCACCGGCCTCGCGGGCCACCCCGCACGAAGGGAAGCCGGACGTCACCTGCGGGTTGCCCGGCTCTGCTAGATTAGCCTTAGATTGGTCTATACCACATATCGCGACTCTTCAGATCGGCAGGCCCCGCGTGGAAGTTGTCATCGTCCCGGACGCCAAGGCAGGCGGCGAACTCATCGCGGGAGCCATCGGCGCCCTGCTGAGCCGCAAGCCCGACGCCCTTCTCGGCGTTGCCACCGGCTCGACCCCGCTGCCCATCTACCAGGCGCTGGCGGCCAAGGTGCGCTCCGGCGAGGTGGACGCCTCGCGTGCGCGCATCTGCCAGCTCGACGAGTACGTCGGACTGCCGGCCGGCCACCCCGAGTCGTACCGTTCGGTGGTGCTGCGCGAGGTCGTCGTGCCGCTCGGCCTGTCCGAGGAGTCCTTCATGGGCCCGGACGGCTCGGCCGAGGACGTCCAGGCCGCCTGCGAGGCGTACGACCAGGCGCTTGCCACGGCGGGCGGCGTGGACCTGCAGCTGCTCGGGATCGGCACGGACGGGCACATCGGCTTCAACGAGCCGTGCTCCTCGCTGGCGTCCCGTACCCGGATCAAGACGCTGACCGAGCAGACCCGGGTCGACAACGCGCGCTTCTTCGACAACGACATCAGCCAGGTGCCGCACCACGTCATCACGCAGGGCATCGGCACGATCCTGGAGTCCCGCCACCCGATCCTGCTGGCGACGGGCGAGGGCAAGGCCGAGGCGGTGGCGCTGACGGTCGAGGGGCCGGTGGCGTCGTTCGTACCCGCGTCGGCCCTGCAGCTGCATCCGCATGCGACGGTGGTCGTGGACGAGGCCGCGGCGTCGAAGCTGAAGCTGGCGGACTACTTCCGGGCCACGTATGCGGCGAAGCCGCGGTGGCAGGGGATCTAGTGTCCTGAGTCTTTGATTCGGTTTAGATATCCGGTGAGGCGTTCGAAGATCTCGTCGGCGGTCTTCGTCCAGACGAAGGGCCTGGGGTTGT
>NZ_JBHVFU010000082.1:0-27769 GCF_042801455.1 Streptomyces sp. NPDC057565
CACCCAGGTGCCGGAAGGGCGTGGGTATCCGGCGGGCGGAGGAGCGCACCAGAAACTGGGCGCCGGTGGCCTGGACGTCGCGGGCGAAGGTGTTCACGTCGAAGCCGGCGTCGGCCAGCAGGAGCATCGTGCGGTCCAGGGCGCCCAACAGGCGGCCAGCGTAGGTGAGTTCGCCGTCGGTCTCGGGGCCGAATGCGGCGGCGATCACGGCACGGGACGGACCGCTGCTTTGCTCCCCCTTTGCAGGGCTTTCGACACTGGGCTTCGACGCCGGGCGTTTCCCCCCGACGCCGCCAGTCTGCTACCGGGCCTCCTGGCAGCTACCCGGACCGGACTCACACCGGCAGGCGACAACGAGCTTACGACCGAAGATCACTTACAACATCAAGACCTCCAGTCTGCTGGGCGCGCGAAACGGCGAGGCTAGTAGTGCTTGGTCAGGTCGGTTGCGGTGGTGCGTGTCCTTCTGGTCCGGTGCGGCGTTGGGAGTGTGTGACTCCGGACGAGATTGCTGTGGTGCGTGGTGAGTTGGAGGCGTTCGCGGCGGAGGTGTTCGAGCCGTTCGCGCGGAAGGATCAGCGTCGGTGGGGGCAGGTCTACCTGCGGGGGTTGTTGACCGACGGGCGGCGCAAGTCGGTCGAGCCGATGGCGGCCCGGCTGGGTGAGGACGGGAACCGGCAGGCGCTGGCCAATTTCGTGACCACCAGCCCGTGGGATCCGGCGCATGTGCGGGCCAGGGTGGCCTGGAGAATGGAAGCGGCGATCCGGCCGTCCGCGCTCATTTTCGACGACACGGGGTTCCTGAAGGACGGGACCGCTTCGGCGTGTGTGTCGCGGCAGTACACCGGCACGGCGGGCAAGGTCACCAATTGCCAGGTCGGCGGTGCGACGCGAGGTCGCACGCTGTGAGTGGTTACGTAGAGAGGAGGTCGGCATGATGCCGATGACGTAACCCGGGCCAGTGTCCAGGGCCCGTCCCCTCCCCGACGTGCGTCGCTGGTAACGGCGGGGTGCGAAGCTCGGGGAAGAAGCCCAAGGACTCCCGTTCCATCCGGGGGTCACAGGCAAGGGGAAGACCGGACGGGTGAAGCTCACTGAACCCTCAACGATGCTCCGTGATGGCAAGCCTCGCAGATGGGTAGCAACAGCGGGGTGCAGGGCTGGCCGCTGAGAAGCGGCGGGTGCCGGTCGAAGACACCGAGTCGGCCGGGAGGACACCACCGCCCCGGGGTAATGAGGGCACCCACCCCGGTCGCATCTCACACGAGTGGAACGCGACAACCCCGTTGGGGTCCAGACCTGTTGGTCTGGTCAGCCGACCGTAAGGGAGGCCCAGCTCCCCAGCGGGTGCAGGACGGCCCAGGAAGCCAATGCCGGCCGCCGAAAGGCAACAGGAAACCGGGACATGCATCGGCACCTCCGCCGAGTCCCGCATAACTGGCCGGATACGGGTGCATGCCCGGACCCGAAAGGGTGCTGACGTGGGCCGGGTGAGCCTGTGAAGAACGCTGTCGGACAGGAACCGGAACCGAAGGGCAAGTTAGGCACCGTGACGGTCATACCCGCTGCCGATCCGGCCGCGACCAGCACCGGCCCGGTGAACGGACCGGAGGACGCTCCACCCGACTGGGAGGCCATCGGCTGGCAGGCCCAGGAGGAGTCAGTACGGCGACTGCGGCAGAGAATCTTCACGGCATCGCAGGCAGGGGACCTGAAAAAGGTCCGCAACTTGCAGAAACTGATGCTCCGCTCCCGCGCTAACACGCTGCTCAGCGTGCGGCGGGTCACGGAGATCAACGCAGGACGCCAGACGGCCGGGATCGACGGTCAGGTTGTCCTGACCGCCTCGGGCAAGGCGGAACTGGCCCACCGGGTCCAGCACCGGATCAGCCCAGGCACGGCCCGGCCCGTCAACGCGGCCTGCCGCACTGCACGCCTGTGAGTCTTCAGGGCTTGCTTGAGCCGAGCTGCGGGGAAAGCCCGCACGGCCGGTTCTGAGGGGGGACCGTCGCAGCAATGCGACGGTCCTACCCGACTCTCGCTCCACCTCGCGTCCGACCACGCTTCGGCGGCGGTCAACTGGCGGCTGTTCCTGCCCGAGACATGGGACCCCCGCTCGCCGCAGGCCGATCCGGACAAGGCCGCCCGACGCACCGCCTGCCAGATCCCCGAGGATGTCGGGCACGTGGAGAAGTGGCAGCTCGCTCTGGACATGCTCGACGAGACCCGCTCGTGGGGCATCGAGGTGCCGCTGGCCATCGCGGACGCCGGATACGGCGACGCCGCCGCGTTCCGGCACGGACTGCAGGCCCGCGGCCTGAACTACGTGGTGGGAATCTCCAGCACGCTGTCGGCCCAGCCCGCCGGCGCGGTGCCGGTGGCCGAGCCGTACTCCGGGACCGGACGCCCGCCGGTGGCCAAGTATCCCGACAAGCCGCGGTCGGTGAAGGAGTTGGTCATCGCGGCGGGGCGGAAGGCAGCTCGGCCGGTGCAGTGGCGTGAAGGTTCCCGGCCCGGCACCGGCCGATCTGGCCGCAAGCGGATGTCCTCCCGCTTCGTGGCCCTGCGCATCCGGCCCGCCGGACGCGAGGTCCGGCAGGCCACCGACGGCCCGGAGCTGCCGGAGTGCTGGCTGCTGGCCGAATGGCCCGCCGGCGAGCCCGAGCCGGTGCAGTTCTGGCTGTCCGACCTGCCCTCCGGCATGCCTGTGACCACGCTGGCCCGCCTCGCCAAACTCCGCTGGCGCATCGAGCACGACTACCGGGAGATGAAACAGGCCCTGGGCCTGGCCCACTTCGAGGGCCGAACCTGGGGCGGCCGGCACCACCACGTCACCCTCGTCTCTGTCGCGCACGCCTTCTGCACCCTGCAAAGACTGGCCCAAACCCCAAAAGACGCGGCGCCGGCCTGAGCCTCTACCAAGTCGTCCGCGAACTCCAGACCCTGCTCGCAGTCTGGACCGGCGCCTGCCCCACCTGCCACCGCGACATACCCACACCAATACGAACCTGACCAAGCCCTACTAGGATGATTAGATCATTTTCTACTGATTAGGGCATCTAGCGCCCACGACGAAAGGCGGCGGCATAGTCATCAGCGACCTGCTCCACATCGCAACCTTGTCTCCGGCGCAGGCCGAGGATGCCGATCTCATGTCGGCGGTGGCAGCCCTCATCAACGAGGTCTACGAAGTGGCCGAGGAGGGGTTGTGGGCCGACGGCACTACACGGACGACCACTCAGGAAGTAGTGGCGCTGACGCGAGCGGGCGAGATCACCGCGGCGCATCTGGACGGGGAGATCGTCGGGTGTGTCCGGATTCAGCAGCTGGATGACCGAGTGTGCGAGTTCGGCATGCTGGCGGCCGCCCCCAAGCGGCGCGGGATAGGTATTGGCCGGGAGCTGGTTCAGTTCGCCGAGTACTACGCTCGCGAGGCCGGCCTTGATGTCATGCAACTCGAAGTGCTTGTACCGCGCGAGTGGTCGCACCCGTCCAAGGACTTCCTGACCAACTGGTACACGCGTATCGGCTATCAGGGCGTCCGCAAGGTATCAATCGAGGAGTCCTACCCGGACCTGGCCCACCGCCTCGCCACTTCCTGCGACTTCGTGATCTACCACAAGCCCCTCCACGCCTAGGGTTCGCCGGAAAGCGCTGGTCACGGCCTCTCGTTGAGGAGTGCGACCTGTACCGTCGGCTCGCCGGGCTGGTGGCGCTACTCAGAAGGCCAACCAGGTAATTGATCTGCTGTCGGCTGCCCGTCTGGCTGTCTCCAGATTCTGGTCTTGGAGGTGGTCGTGGGGCGTCGTCCGGGAGTGCTTGTTCGGCCGGTGAGCATGGAGGAGGGCCGGAGGCTGCAACGGATCAGCCGAACCTCGAAGGATCCGATCCGGCTGCGACGGGCGCTCGTGGTACTGAAGTCCGCCCAGGGCCAACCGGTGCGGAACATCACCTCGCCGCTGCAGGTCAGCGAGGACTACGTGCGCAATGCCATCCACGCGCTCAGCGAGCGGGGGTTCGACGCGCTGGACCCAAAATGGAGCGGGGGACGCCCCAGGACGATCGATGACCAGGTGCGCGAGCGCATATCTGTCTGATGGCCCGGACGTCCCCCGCTGACGGGGGCATCGCCGCGTTCTCCACCTGGCGCCTGGCCAAGCTCGCCGAGCACCTGGTCATGCGGAAGGTCGTACCGACCCTGGCCGGGAGACCCTGCGCCGGATCCTGCACGAGGGCAAGGTCTCCTGGCAGACCACCACGACGTGGAAGCCTCTACTGACCCGCATTTCATAGCCGAGATGCAACGGGTGCTGGAGCTGTACGACGCGCAGCCCGGTGACAGTCGGCGACTTGGGTCGCGGGGGCGGGTGTGGCGCTCGTCCAGGTCGGCAGCGGAGAGGAACGGCAGATTTCCATGGGGCAACCGTAGCTTTCGCACTGGCGGGAACAACTCGGCTTTCGATCGTGCTGACTTGAGGAGGATTGACTACCAAGGGGGACGACCGTGACCGAGGGGCTCCCTGGGCGCATGGGACGCCTCATCACCGTCGAGCCGAGCGACCGGCACGTGCGTGCGGTGCGGGGCGGGCAGGTGCTCGCGGAGAACGACGGGGCATTGGTGCTGTACGAGGCGGGCTGTCCCGACGCGTACCACATCCCGTTCCGAGACGTACGCTTCGAACTTCTGACCTGTCCGACACCCGCACGTACTGCCCCTTCAAAGGCGACGCTTCGTACTGGTCGCTGCCGGACGCTCCGGACCTGGCCTGGGCATACCTCGACCCGAAACCGGAGCTGGCCGAGATCAAGGATCATCTCTGCTTCCACGAGGTGCAGGTGTCCTAAGAGCTCGTAACACGATCTTGTTGAACGGTCCCGGTAGGCCGTGACCGGTGTGACGATCCCCAGGACCTCTACGAGGTGCGGAGGCCCGAGGACCTGCACGAGCTGCGGGAGCGGCACGTGGACCTGCTCCTGTCGGTCCTTGCCGCCATGGAGTTCCTGGACGGCTGCCGGGACGACGCCGTGCGTCCCGGGCCGCTGACCCCGGCGCAGGCCAAGACGCCGGCCTGCGATTCCGCCAACCTCACGCTGAACCTGCTGACGACCCGGCGCCTGTGCCGTCACACGAGGGGCAACTCCCGCCACGTCACCCAACTGCTCGGAGAACTGCCCCGCGAGACCTGGCAGGACCTGCGCCCCCGTTCTCCCCGCACCCGCACCCGCACGTTACGCGTCGGTGGTGCGGCACCAACTCGCCCGCTGCGGCGACGCCACCCGGGCCCTGGTGGAGGCCTGCTCGGTACTCGGCGACGAGGCCTCGCTCGCCGGGGCGCCGCACTCGCCGGGCTCGACGATCCGCTGCCCTCGGCCGACGAGGCGCGCACAGCCGGCCTGCTGGCACGACGACGCCGCACCTGCCCGTGGCGGAAGGTACGGCGTCGTCGTGCACGTACCGAGACGGTCAGGCGTCCGTCGGCTGGGGCTCCGTGGAGGCGACGCGCATGTCCGTGCGGTGCGGGGAGGCCGCGACGTTCCGGCCGACGATGCGGCCGGAGACCATCGCCCAGCCAATGTGCAGGCCGTGGTTGAGCAGTTGCAGGCCGCCCTGGCCGGTGGACCCGGCGGCCCACAGGCCGGGCACGGGCGTGCCGTCCTCGCGTATCACGCGCAGCTGGTCGTCGACGCCGAGGCCGCCGTCGGCGAGCGTGATGTAGGCGTTCATGGGGCCCAGCGCGTAGAACGGGCCCTGCGTGACGCCGTTCCCCAGGTGCTGGCGGCCGTGGTCCTCGTCCTTGCCGTCCTGCACGTTCTGGTTCCACCGGTCCACCGTGGCGCGCAGGGTGGCCGGGTCGACGCCGATCTTGCCCGCCAGTTCCTCCAGGGTGTCGGCTCGGTGGTATACGTCCGGCCTGTACCGCTTGTAGTCCTGCACGTACGCGTACGCGACGCCGGGGAACGTGGAGACCGGGTTCGGCCACGCGGAGAACTTCCGCGCGATCTGCTCGTCGAACACCATGAACCCTGTGTTGCTGCCCGTGGAGGCCACCGCTCGGGCCATTGCGGAGTCCGTGTCCTCGTTCGACAGACGGTGCCCCGTACCGTCCACGAGGATCGCCCCCGCTCGGTACATGGTGACGTTCGGGCCGATCCAGCTGGTCAGCGCGCCTCGGATCACGTACGCCAGCAGGTTCTTCGGCAGCCGCTCCACCACGAAGCGCATCACCCGGTTGAGCGCGGGGACCGCCGGCAGCATCTTTATCAGGTCCGGCCGCTTCGACGGCGCGAACCGCAGGCCCTCGTAGAGGCGGTCCATCTGCAGGGTGTACCCGCCGGCCTTCTCGCCCAGGTAGAACCCGTCACCGGTGTTCGCCGGGTTCACCGGCGGGATCCTCGCCGCGTCCTCGCCCACGTGCTTCGCCTTCAGCTCCGTGGAGGCGGAGTAGTCGCCCGTCGTCAGTACGACGCCCCGGCGCCCGAAGTACTGTGTGCCGTTCGCCGCCGCACCGATGATCTCTCCGTCGGTGTTGCGCAGCAGCTCGTCCACCGGCATCGACGTGTAGATCTCCACGCCCAGTCGGCGGCACTCCCGCAGCAGCGCGTCCCGGTAGGCCCGCGAGTTCGGGAGCACGTTGTGCATGCGCGGCTTGTCGTACGGCGGCTCCGGCGTCGGGCCCAGGAACTGCACCCCCAGCGACGACAACCACTCCACCGTCGGCCCAGCGTTCTCCGCCAGGATCCGCCGCAACGACTGGTTCTCCCGCGCCTCGTACGGACCGTTCGCCGTCTTCATGTCCTCGACGAACAGGTCGATGCTGTCGTTCACCCCCGCTCGGAACTGGTAGCTCGTGTTCGCCGCCGTGAACGACCCCACGGACAGCGCGGTGGATCCACCCACCTGCGGGCACTTCTCCAGGACGACGACCGACGCCCCGCTGCTCGCTGCCGAGATCGCGGCCGCCATGCCGGAACCGCCGGCTCCCACGATCAGGACGTCTGCGGTGTAGACCATGATTCTTCTCCTCGTCATGTTCCGTGGCTCAGATGCCGGCGGGCACGTCGGCCTGCGGGCGGGGCTCGGCGCTCGCGGGCCGGGCGGCGCTGCGCCCGGCCCGCCGTCCGGTGATGTAGGCGGGGGCGAGGCCGCCCGCGTACCCGTGGTTGGACAGCCCGCCGATGTCCGCCCCGGCGGCGTGCAGGCCGGGCACGGGGCGGCCGTCGGCGTCCAGGACGCGGGCCTGGTCGTCGATGCGCACGCCGCCGAACGTGAAGGTGATGCTGGGCTGCACCTTCAGGGCGTAGAACGGACCGGTCCGCGGGGCGCGGGCCCGCGCGGATACCGGGTGCCCGCCCGCGAACCCGCCCCCGGCGGAGGCGGCCGAGATGTAGTCCTGGAGGGTCTGCCTCAGGACGGCCGGGTCGATCCCCCAGGCGGCTATCTGCGCGACCAGGTCCTCCAGGGTGTCGGCCTGGGCGTGCAGGGCTCCGTTGTCGACGGCGACCTGGTAGCGGTCCACGGCGCCGAGCCCGGGGAAGGGCTCGTCGGTGCCGACGGTGGTGCGCACGTGGTCGTCGAAGACCAGCACGCCGCTGGCCTGCGGCTGGTGCAGGAGGGCCTGGTTGAGGATCTCGTCGCCCAGGGTCTCGTCGACGAAACGGCGGCCCTCCAGGTTCACCAGGACAGCGTGGTCGGAGTAGTACTGGGAGTTCGGCAGGAAGTCCTGGGGCTCGAAGCTGTTCACGGGGGCCCCGATGAGATGTCCGTAGAACGTGCTCATCGCGGTGCTGCCGCTGGCTCCGGCCTGCCGGGCCAGGCGCAGGCCGTCGCCGACGCTGCCCGGGTTGGAGCGCAGCAGCAGCCGGTCGGCATTCGGTCCCATCGCGCGGGTCAACTCGTCGCGCGCCCCCTGGAAGCCGCCGCCCGCCAGCACCACCGCCGGGGCCTCGTACCGGACCCGGCCCTGCGCGGTGCGGGCCAACAGGCCCGTGACCGCGCCGTCGGCGTCCTGCAGGACCTGCAGCGCCGCGGTGCCGGTGCGGCACACGCCACCGCCCGCCTCTACCTGGGCTCGGCACCAGGCCAGGATCGCGAGGATGTCCGTGGAGTAGCCGATGCCGAACGTCATGATGTCCGTCTTCGGGGTGTCGGCCACCCGCTCGCCTGTGGCGCGCAGTTCCTGCAGGCACTCGGCGTAGTCCTCGACGACGGCGCGGCCCAGGGCCTCGTCTCCGAGGGGGACACGGCGCCGGTAGGCGTCCAGGTCGGGTGCCGTCCAGAACATGCCCGCCGACAGGGCCGTGGACCCGCCGAACGTGTCCTGCTTCTCCAGGAGCGCCACCCGGGCGCCCCGCCGCGTGGCCGCCACCGCGGCCGAGGACCCGGCGATACCGGACCCCACCACGACGACGTCGAACCTCTCCGTGCGCACGGCGCTCATGCCGCAACCTCCTCCTGCTCGCTGCTGTCCTGGCTCTGCGGCTCGGTCCTGGCGAGGGCGGCGCCGAGCATGTGCCCGAACACCGCGCCCTTGCCCAGGGACGTGCCGGTGATGTACGTGGCCCCGTGAAAGCCGCCCACGACCTCCCCGACGGCGTACAGGCCGCCGATCGGCTCGCCGTCGACGGTGGTGACCTGCGCGTCCGGGGTGACGGTCACCCCGCAGTAGGTCGTCGTCATCAGGGCCTTGGCCGGGTAGGCGTAGTAGGGCGGGGCGTCGATCGGCGTCAGCTCGCCCACGCCGTTGCACAGGCCGGTGCGGCCCTGCTCGTCCGCGGCCTTCCCGGCGACGGCGGCGTTGTACCGCTCGACCGTGGCGACCAGTTCCTCGGGGGCGACGCCGGCCAGGCGGGCGACCTCCTCCAAGGTGCTGGCCTCGTGCAGGTGCCCCAGTTCCTGCAGGGTGTCCATGTCCTTCAGGGGGATGCCGCGGTGGGACTGCGCGCGCACCCGCGAGTCGAACACCTGCATGCCGAGCCCGTCGGGCTGGTCCAGGACGGCCCGGCCGAGCGCCTTGTAGTCGATCGACTCGTCCACGAACCGCCTTCCGGCCGTGTTCACGACGATCGCACCCATGTAGTAGGCGGTCAGCAGCTCGTGGAACTCCTCACCCGTCTCGGGGTGGGATCCGTAGGTCGCCGCCACGAACGACATGTCCGCCATCCCCGCACCCAGGCGCCAGGCCATGCGCAGACCGTCACCGGTGTTCCCGCGCCCGCCGTACGGGATGGCCGCCAGCTGCTCCGGCGCGAAGACCTTCAGCATCTCGGTGCCGCGGCTGAACCCGCCCGTGGCCAGCACGACGCCCCGGCGGCCGTACAGCTCCACCGGCCCGTCCGGCCCCTCCGCCAGAACGCCCACGACCCGTCCGCCGTCGGTCAGCAGACGCCGCGCGGCCGTGCTCGTCAGCGTGGTGCCGCCCGCCGCGGCGAACGCCGCGTGCAGGGTCGCCAGGACCTCCTTGATCTCACTGTTGTGCCCACGTGCGGCCGACATCCCGGAGCTGATCGCCACCTCGCGGAACCGCACCCCGTGGTCCTTCAAGAACCGGTGGGCGGCGTGCTGGTGGGTTAGGTAGGCGTCCACCAGGTCCGGGTCGTTCAGGTGCCCGCCACCCTCCAGCAGGTCGTGCCGGAACAGGTCCTCGGAGTCATCGATGCCCTCCTCGGCCTGCTCCGGGGTGCCGGAGAAGGCAAACCAGCCGCCGCTCATCGCCGAGGAGCCGCCCAGCGCGGGCTGCTTCTCGACCAGCAGGACGTCCAGCCCTGCCTCGGCGGCCGTGGTCGCGGTGGTCTGCCCGGCGATGCCGGAGCCCAGGACCACCAGGTCGTGCTCACTGCGGTGCTGCATGGTGCTCTCGCTCTCCTCGTCGAGGTCGGTGCACGGGGTCGTGCGCGTGTTCGCGGGGCGGCCCGTAGCGGGGTCAGGCGCGGGGTGCCCAGCCACCGTCGACGTCGATGCTGGTGCCGGTGATGTAGGACGCCTGCGGGGACAGCAGGAACTCCACGGCCGCCGCGACCTCCTCCGGGCGCGCGTACCGGTGGGCCGGAACCTGCTCCACGATCGGGCCGGTCGGCGGGACCTGGCCCATCATCGGCGTCTGCACGAACCCCGGGGCGACCCCGTTGACCCGGATGCGTCGCTCGGCCAGCTCGTGGGCCAGGCTGATCGTCAGGTTCGCCAGCGCGGCCTTCGAGGCCCCGTAGACCATCGCCGACGGCAGGAACGGCGGGTACAGGGCGCCCGCCGGGCCGCCGGTGCCCGTGCGCCCCGCGATCGACAGCAGGTTCACGACGCTCGCGGTGCCGTCGTCGGGCATCAGCCGGGCGGCCTCCCGCACCAGGAAGAACGGCGCGGCCACGTTGACCGCCATCACCTGGTGGAACAGGGCGTCGTCGATCTCGTCCAGCTCGATCTTGCGGCCCTCCCGCTTCGGGGAGATACCGACGGCGTTCACGACGGCCCCGATCGGGGCTAGGTCCGTGGCCGCCGCCGCAAGGTCCGCGTTCATGGCCGACAACGTCAGGTCGCCGCCGAAGCCGAGGTGGCCCTCGCCGGGCAGACCCTTCGCGGTGGCCTCCGCACGGGCGCCGTCGACGTCCGCGACGACCACGCGGTAGCCGGACTGCGCCAGCCGGGCCGAGATCACGGAGCCGATGCCGCCGGCACCGCCGGTCACGATCGCCGAGCGCCCGGAATGCGAGGCCGGCGAGGCTTGCGGGATCTGCGCGGGCAGGACAGGGGTGGTGGTCATGTCAGACACCTCCGACGGTGTGGTCCTCCTGCCGCGGGGCCGCGGACAGGGCGTTGCTGGTGGGGATGGCCTCCTCGGCCCGGTCGCCGGCGCGGTCCGCGGCACGGCCGCCGTCGAAGTGGTGGCGCTCGCCCTCGAGCGTGCGGTAGTCGCCCATGCGGGCCATCACGAGCAGCGCGACGACGATCGTCGCGGTCCAGAAGGCCGTGATGCCGAGCGTGGAGCCGCCCGAGACGTCCAGCAGCCACGAGGCCAGGAACGGCGCCGGGGCCGCGAACAGGAGGTTGGTGCCCGTCAGGGCCAGGGCCGAGCCGGTGTAGCGCATGCGGGTCGGGAAGGCCTCGGCGAACAGGGCGCCCTGCCCGGCGTTGCCGAACTGCGCGCACACCAGGGCGAAGGAGACCATCAGCAGGGCCGCCGGGAAGCTGCCGGTATCGACCACGGGGAAGAACACCACGGCGGCCACGAGGGTGCCGGCCGAGCCCGTCATCAGGACCCGGCGCCGCCCGAAGCGGTCCGCCGCGCGACCACCGCACCAGATCGCCACGACCGAGCACAGGTTGGCGATCGTCACGATGGTGAACGTCTGGCTGCGGGAGAACCCGATGCTCGTCAGGTAGCTCAGGCCGTACACACTCACCACGTAGAACGTGATGACGATCGGGGAGAACGCCAGGATCAGGCGCACGATCGTGGCGCCGTGGCCGCGGAGCACCTCGGCCGGCGTGCTGGTCGCGGCCGCGGCTTCCGCCACGTCCTCCCGGAAGACCGGGGTCTCCTCCACCTTGAGACGGATGTAGACACCGACGGCAACCAGCAGGATGCTCGCCAGGAACGGGACGCGCCAGCCCCAGGACATGAACGCCTGCTCGCTCAGCGTCGCCGACAGAAGCGTCAGGGCCAGATTGGCGGCGACCTGGCTGATCGGCGAGCCCATCGCCATCACGGCCCCGTAGAACGCGCGCCGGTCTCCCGGCGCGTGCTCCATGGTCATCAACTGGGCCCCGGTGGCCTCCCCGCCGAGGGCGAACCCCTGGACGAAGCGCATCGCCACCAGCAGGACCGGCGCGGCCGCCCCGATCTGCGAGACCGACGGCAGGAGGCCGATCACCAGGGAAGCCACCCCCATCGAGACGAAGGTGATCAGCAGGATCCTGCGGCGCCCGGCCTTGTCCCCCAGATGGCCGAAGACGATGCCGCCCAAAGGGCGGGCGAAGAACCCGACGCCGAACGTGGCGAACGAGGCCAGCAGGCCGGCCGCCTCACCCATCCCGTTGAAGAACAGGGCCGGGAAGACGGTGGCGGCCATGGCGCCGTAGACGGCGAAGTCGAACCACTCCAGCGCGGACCCGAAGGTCCCGCTGGCCACGGCCCTGCGCGCCTGCGGCGGCGCGGGTGTGCGCCTGCGGCGGATGCCGGGGGACTGCTGCTGGATGGTGCTCATCCCGAAACCCCTTCGTCTCTTCTACACGGAGCGAGCCGCGGGGCCGTCCGGACAGTCACGTCCGTGTGGCCTCCCCGCTCCCGGGCTCGTGTGACCGTAGTCACCAACTTGCGAACAGTGCAATGAAAGATAGGTTTGTTGCATGGAACGCAATGAAGGATTTCGCGTGGAGGCGGCGCACCGCGTGCTCGTCCTCGTCAAACTGCTGGGTGCGGCGGGCTCGTTGAGCGTCACGGAGGCAGCCGCTGCCCTCGACGTCAACCCGTCCACCGCCCAGCGGCTGCTGGCCACGATGGTCGGAGACGGGTTCGCCCGGCAGGGCGAGCGCCGCCGCTACCTCCCCGGCCCCGAGATGGCCCGCCCCGCCGCGGCAGCCGCCCCCACCCTGCGCGACCAGGTTCGCCCCTACCTGGAGCAGCTCTTCGAGGCGGTCAACGAGACCGTCCACCTCGCCACCCTGGTCGGCACCGAGATCCACCACGTCGACGGCATCGAGGCCACCGATCACGTCATCCGGTTTGGCCTGCGCACCGGCGTGCGCCTCTCCGCGCACATCACCTCGGCCGGCAAGGCCATGCTCGCCGGCCTCTCCGACGACGATGTCCAGGCGCGCTACCAGGTGGCCTCGAGCGGGCGCCGTCGACGCCCCCTGGGGGCCGACATGGACCACCTGCGGGAAGCCCTGGACAAGGTGCGCAAGCACCGCATCGCCTCCAACTTCGAGGAGAGCGAGGTCGGCGTGGCCGCGTTCGCCGTCAGCATCGGCAGCCACGAGGGGCAGCACGCCGCCCTCAGCATCGCCCTGCCCGTCATGCGGTGCGGCCGCGCCGACGCCGCCCGGTTCGGCGAGGCCCTCGTCGCCGTCGCCGACCGCTACCTCGCCGACCAGGGCCGGGCACGCTGAGGGGGAGGCAGACACGCTGAGGCGGGGTGTGGCGCCCTGTCAGAGAGCGCCCACCCCGCCTTTCGTGCGCGTGAAGGACTCGTCAGTCGATCCGGTGACCCAGCTGCGCCAGGGGGACCTTGTGGGTCTCGCGGGCCGTGGCCACCGCGATCGCGGAGATCACGCAGGCGAAGGAGGTGAAGGCGGCCGCCGGCCACCAGGAGTCACCGGTGGCCGAGGAGACGGACTGGATGATCGTCGGGGAGAACCCGGTCAGGACCAGGCCGAGCTGCAGGCCCACGGCCATGCCGCTGACGCGGAAGCGGACGTTGAACATCTCGCTGAAGAAGGCCGGGTACACGGCGTTCGTTGCGGCGAACCCGAGCGTGATGCACAGGAAGAAGCCCAGGTAGATCATCGGCACGTCCGCGTTCCCGACGGCCCAGAAGAACTGCCACACCGCCACGGCGCCGAACAGGTTGCCGCCGATCAGCACCGGGCGGCGGCCCACCCGGTCGCTCAGCGCGGCGAACATCGGCTGCGTCAGCAGGGCGGTGGCGTACCCGAACACGACCGCCCACAGCATCGTCGAGGAGGGCACGCCCACCACGTGCGTCGCGTACGTCAGGCCCCACACCGGCACCACCGAGCTGATGACGATCAGGAAGGCCGCGAAGACCACGCGCACCACGTCAGCGGGCTGGTGCTTGAAGACCAGGCCGATGGGCGCCTTGGCGACCTTGCCCTGCTCCTTCTGCTCCCGGAACGCCTTCGGGTCCTCCAGGGCGCGGCGGATGACCACGCCCACGATCACGATGACCGCGGAGGCCCAGAACGGCACCCGCCAGCCCCAGGCCAGCATCTGCTTCTCGGGAAGCGCCGCCACTCCGATGAATGCCAGGGTGGCCAGGATGTAGCCCACCCAGATGCCGTTGATCATCCACGAGCAGTAGAGGCCGCGGCGTCCCTCCGGGGCGTGCTCCAGCGTCAGGGACGCCGAGCCGGAGGCCTCGCCGCCCACCGACAGGCCCTGGAACAGGCGCAGCGTGATCAACATGGCTGGCGCCCACATGCCGATCGTGGCGTGCGAGGGAAGGCAGCCGATGAGGAACGTCGCCACGCCCATCGCCATCAGTGTGATGATCATGATGTTGCGGCGCCCGAACCGGTCGCCGATGTGACCTGCCAGGAACCCGCCCAGCGGGCGGGCCACGTACGCCACGCCGTAGGAGCCCAGGCTCAGCAGCAGGCCCATCGCCCCGGCGTCCGGGAAGAACACCTGACTGAACACCAAGGCCGAGGCCGAGGCGTAGATGTACATGTCGTAGTACTCCAGCGCGGAGCCCACGAAACCGGCGGCAGAGGCCTTCTTGCCCTGACTGGGGCCGCCCTTGCCGGGAGCGGAGACCGCGCCGGTCTTCAGCGGCACCCCGGTCCCGCCTGGGGCGGAGACGGATGACCTGGTCGTCGTTGACATGGTGCGTCGTCCTGTTCGTCGGGAGGTGTGCGTCGTCGCGCCCCTCGTTGTCAGTAGTCCGCCCGGCCGCCCGAGGCGTCGTACACGAACCCGGTCGTGAACGAGGCCTGGGGCGAGACGATGTAGGAGACCAAGTGCGCGATCTCCTGGACGGTGCCGAAGCGGTGCATCGGGATCAGGGACTTCTGGATCTCCTGGCGTTCCGGCGTCATGCCCTGGATCAGGGGCGTCTCCACCGACGCGGGAGCGACGGCGTTCACCGTCACCCCGGAGGGGGCGTACTCCTTGCCGACGGCCTTGACCATCCCGATCACGCCCGCCTTCGAGGCCGAGTAGGCCGCCATCTGCGGGTTGCCCTCCTTGCCCGCCACGGAGGCGATGTGCACGATCCGTCCGTAGCCGCGCGGCAGCATCAGCTCCAGCGCCGCCCGCGTCACCGTGAAGGCGCCCCCCAGGTTGAGGTCCACGATCCGCTCGAACGCCTCCTGCGAGGTCTCCACCGTCGGGGCGACCGGTCCGAGAATCCCCGCGCAGTTCACGACGATCTCGACCGTCCCGAACGCCTCCTCGGCGCCCTTCAGCGCCGACTCCACCGACGCCACGTCCGTGACGTCCACCGGGCCCGTCATTCCCGCCACCTCGTCGTTCCACGAGGCCGACGGAAGGTCCAGGGCCAGCGTCTTGATCCCCTGCGCGCGCAGCGTCTCCACGATCGCGGAACCCATGCCGCTCGAGGCGCCGATGACGACCGCGTGCTGCTCGGCCGGAGCCCCGTCCCTCGGGCCTCGGCCGCCCGGCTCGCCCTGTCGCTGGTCTGCCGCCATGGTTGCTCTCCCTGCGTGAACGTCGTTGTCCGCTGCCCAGCGGGGCGCCCCTGCCCCCGCCGTGGTGTGACGGTAAGCACACTTGCGCTGGCAGCAAAGAGTTCGCGAACAAGTTGCGCAGCACGCAACAAGCACATGGCGGCGCCGACGGCGTCGAAGCCCCCTGCTCGCCTCCCTCCGGGCGTCTGGAGGCGCCTCATCCACCGCTCGGAACCGCCTCGCAGGCGACGCAGAGACGGGTACCGTGATCACCGAGAGCTTCGGGTACAGGCCAGCCAGGTACCGGACCCTGGCACGTCGGCGGACGTACAGGAGGGGGCGAACCTGTGTCGCAAGGCATGGTGAGACCCGGCGAGCTGTTGACCGAGCGCGAGGTGGAACTCCTGACTAGTGCGCTCTTCGAGTGGGGCGGCCCTGCACACTGCAGCGCTCAACTCGCCGTCGGCATGGGGTTCGCCGGTATGCAGGACCTGTACGACCAGTGCCGAAGGCTCCGGAAGGCTCTTGGCGACAACGCCCCACTCTGCGCGGCGGACTGGGCGCGGACACTTCTTGCTACGGAGATCGCTTCGTCAGCGACCTCGCCGGCTCAGGCGTCGAATGGTCAACGAGCACGGGCCGCGACGACGCGGAGACGATCAAGATGCTGCGAGTGATCCAGCGGAAGCTGGCACCGACCGTCAGCCCCCACTACGGCAAGCGGCCGAGCGAGTAACTCCTCCGCCGCAGACCCGCCAGAAGCCGGTAGCTGACCTGCGGAGACAATGAGCGTTTCAGCGTTGCCTCTCCAGGGTGAGGACGGCGGCGGCGATGGCGGTCATGCGGTTGGGGCTGCAGCGAGCTCTGCGGAAGATGCGCCAAGGACTTCAGTCGCGCGACGCTTCGAGCGACGGGTGCTCGTGCCGCCGACAGGGCCCGGTTGATCGTCTGCTGGGTCGGGTTGAGGTCCTGGTGCGGAAGGCGTCTGATCGGTGTGGTCACCCAGGAGCCGGCTCCGATGCAGGCGCGGTCGGCCAGGACGGGAACTCCCTGGCGTTCGCAGATCCGGATGATGCGGTGGGTTCGGGCTGCGGTCAGGTCGTGAGTGCGGCCGGGCAGGGCGGGTGAGATCCATAGCAGCTTGCCGGTGGGATCGGCAATGACCTGCACATTCACGCCGTGGCGGCGGCGCCTCTGGGAGAAGCCGGCCCGGCTGTCACCGACCCGGTCGCACTCGGCGAGTGTTCCATCGAGCAGGACGTGGTCGGGATCAGTCTCCCGCAAGACCCGCAGCAGGCCGGGCGCCCTGCGGGAGAGGTGGCCGACGACGGCAGTGACGTAGGCGTGGGCGGTGCCGACGGATATGCCGAAGCCGGCAGTGATCTGCGTGAGCGGGTCGTGTCGGCGGAGGTAGATCAGGGCGACGAGAGCACGCTGGTGCGGCGGGAGCTTGCAGCGGCGGTCGCCCTCACGGGTGACGAGGAGCATGGTGACCCACTCCACGAGTGCATGCGGCAGGTCGAGTGCGGCAGGATGGATGACCAACGAGGCCCCTGAGCAACGTGATTGGGACGTCAGACATCTCGATCAACAGCTCGGGGGCCTCGCTCGTTGCGCTTCCGGCCCATCACCCGATCGGTGGCCAACTCGAAGAAGCTCAGTGGCTCACCCCCACCGAGGTCGCTCTGCCCGATCGCGGTCGCTTACAGAAGATACTGCCACTTGGTCATGCGGGACTTCAGGTCGACGGTCGGTCCGTCGAGAGTGAAGGTTCCGTCTCCGCGGTGGTGGAAGAACTGAGGCTCGGGCTGCGAGGGGTCGGTCCAGGCCCTGACCGGCTCCAGCAGGAAGAGGCTGTAGGAGGCCACGAGGCTGCTGTCGGCGACCCTGCACTCGATGTTGGCGAAGCACTCGGCCACGAGCGGTGCCTGGACCTTCTCACCGGCCACGGCGGTCAGGCCGAACTCCTCGAACTTGTCCACGTCGGCACCGGAGCAGTTGCCGATGTCGACCACGGTGGCGATCATGTCCGCCGTCGGGACCGAGACGACGCACTCGCCGGTTTCGACCAGGGCCTGGTAGCTGTGGTCCCAGGGGCCGATGGTCGCCGCGATCAGTGGTGGAGCGTGGCGCACCATCATGTTGAACCCGTTGGTCATGACGTTCGGGATGCCACGATGCTGGGTGGTGACCAGGATCACGGGGCCGGGTTCGATCAGTCGGTGAACCTGGTCCAGGGGATGGGGCTGAAGGTCCTTCACGGTGATCATGTCTGCTCCTGGCGCCGTGCGATCCGCGCGCCGGCGTCCTGGCCGGCGCATTGCTTGTCGCATCGAGTGTCGGCAGACGGACGCCTCGCGATGAAGGCCACGTTGTTCCTGGGTGCGGCAGGACCAGCCTCCGCCCGGTTACGTGGTCACGTTCGCCATTACTCCGTGCCTGCGGCGAGGTCGGCCACGGGAGCGGCCGTTTGGGCGTGCTTCGGCTGGGTGCCATGGATCTCAGCGTCTCGAAGGCCACGGCCGTCGGGCTGGCCCGGTTCGGCTTGGTAGACCACCAGTTGTTGGTGCGGGGCGCCGTTGACGGTGAACGCCGCGAATGTGATGTGCAGTTCTCCGACGTGGGGGTGTTTGAGGTGCTTGCCCTGTTGGGACTTGCTCTTGACGTCGTGCAACTGCCAGATTTCGGCGAACTCCTTGCTCTGGTCGGACAGTTCGGTGACGACTTCGGCGATGCGGGCCGATTCGGGGTCGTGTCCGTAGGCGGCCCTGATTTCGGCGACGCAGGAGTGCGCGGCGCGCTCCCATTCCTGGTAGAACTCGCGCCCGGCAGGGTCGACGAACACCATACGGGCGAGGTTGTCGAACTTCTCGAACCCACTGTGGAGGGCCGTCGCGAGGGGGTTGGCCGCCATGATGTCGAGGGCCGGGCCGACAACAAAGGCCGGAGTGTGCTCCCATCCGTCCATCAGCTGCAACAACTGCTGGCTGACGTCCGTCTCGCCCCAGTGGCGCGGGCGTTGTGAGGCGGTGAGGCAGAGGCGGTTGAGGTGGTCTGCGGCTTCCGCATCGAGTTTCAGGGCCTGTGCCACGGCGTCGAGGACCTGCGGGGAAGGGCTGTTCTCGCGGCCCTGTTCCAGCTTGATGTAGTAGTCGGAGCTGACTCCGGCGAGCATGGCGACTTCTTCTCTGCGCAGTCCCGGCACCCGGCGTCGCCCGTGTTCGGGCAGACCGACGTCCTGTGGCTTCAGGGCTTCTCGGCGGGCTCGGAGGAAATCGCCCAAAGGGGTCCCATTGCTCATGCGGCAAGGGTAGATGCATCTCAGCCGACGAGAACTATCGGTCACATACTCTTGCCATACGTAGCGCAGCAATCACAAAGGGTAGTCACCATGCCTGTTCGGCCGGATTTTCCGGCTCCGAAGCTCGCTGTGGAGGCCGAGTGGTCGGCGAGGGAGCAGCTCAGGGGCGTCGGCTACTCGGATGACGCTCTTGTAAGGCAGCCACATGGCATCCCACGGTCCGTCACGTACCCGTACCTTCCCCCGGGGGGTACCCGTATTCCTGGGTGCAATGCACCCACCGTCGGCCGAACTCCGCGCGGCGATATCCGCCTACCGTGGCTGCATGGACAACGACACGCGCCCTGACCCGGTTGGAGGGCTGGGCCAGTTCCTCCGTTCCCGCAGAGAACGCCTCAGCCCCGCGGCAGCAGGATTGCCCGGTACAGGCCGCCGAAGAGTGCCGGGCCTGCGGCGCGACGAGGTCGCGACAATCTCGGGTGTCAGCCTCAGCTACTACAGCCGACTCGAACAGGGCCGTGGACTCGGCCCCTCTCCCCGGGTGCTGGAGGCCCTGGCCCGCGCACTGCAACTCGAGGACGAGGACAAGGGGGAGCTCTTCCGGCTGGCCCGGCCGACAGCCCGCCGCACTAAGTCCCCCTCCCGGGTCGAGCGGGTACGCCCGCACCTGCGGCAGCTGATCGAGAGCTGGACCAGGACGCCGGCCTTCATCATCGGTCATGCCCAGGACCTGCTGGCCACCAACGCGCTGGCCGACGCCCTCTACCGTGACTTCGCGCAGCACGACAACGTACTGCGCATGCTCTTCCTGGACCCCGCGGCGAAGTCCTTCTACCGAAGCCCGGAGCGGGCCCGGGATCGTGCGGTCGCCGACCTTCAGCAGACCGCAGCCAGCAATCCGCAGGATCCCCGCACCCTGGAGCTTGTCGGTGAGCTGTCGGTGTGCAGCGGCGAGTTCCGGGCCCTGTGGGCCCGCGAGTACACCCGGGTCCCGCCGTATGAGGTCAAGCGGATTCACCACTCCGTCGTGGGAGACCTGGATTTGCGGCACGAGACCCTCAACATCCGCAGCGTGCCGGGACAGCAGCTCATCATCTTGCAGGCCGAGCTGGGCTCCCCGTCCGCCGACGGACTGGCCCTGCTGAGCTCCCTCAGCGCACCCGAAGTGCCTCACCAGCAGGATCCCGCGCAGAGCTCCTGACCCGGGAGACCGCCGGAGAACCGACCCCGGCAGGCTGGCACGTCTCGCACCCGGCGATCTGTTGAGCACGCGACGCCAGCTCCCTGTCGGTGGCCGCGGACCGCACCGCCGACTACGACGACGCCCCTGCGCACGTGGCGCTGGACTGGATCGACGAGGCCAACCACGCCCAGCTCGGCGACCCCGTCAAGGGCGCCGCGCTCGTCGTCGAGGTCGCCGCCGCCGAGAAGCTGCCCACCCACCTCTACCTCGGGCGCGACACCCTGGAGCGGCTGGACGTCAAGTACCAGCAGGTGCGGGACGACCTCGCCCCGTGGCGCGAGAAGTCCGCCGCCACCGCCCACGACGACGCCGCCTGACACACCTCCGGCCGCCCTCTCCTTCTGGTGCCCCAGCCTTTCTCGAGCGGCCCGGCCGGTCGCATCGGCGCAGCAGGAGCCCAGGAGGACGGCTGGCCCGGAGTGCTGGACTGGGCCGCTGCGTGCCGGGATGACGTGGTTGGGGGAACGGGGTAGGGCATGGGAACTCCGGGAGAGGAAGGTCTGGTCGCCGCCCCGTGTGTCTGCGCGGCCCGATCTGCCGGTGGGCTCCACGCGATGCGGCGGGTGCCCCCGGCCGCGGAGGGACGGCCGGGGGACGTTGAGGGGTGCTCAGGCGGCGGGGGTGTTGAGCACGTACTCGCGTGAGGCGTGCACCTCACTGCGCAGGGCGGACAGGTCGACGTCGAGGACACGTCCGTCCCACTTGCGGGGTTCGCCGTTGATGAGGACTGCGCTGATGTTGCGGGCGTCGGAACCCAGCACGATCGTGCCGATCGGGTCGTTGAGCGGCATGTTGTTGAGGTCCTCGGCCTGGACGACCAGGAGATCGGCCTTCATGCCCGGCGTGAGCGAGCCGGTGACGCCGGCCAGGCCGTTGGTGCGGGCGCCCTGGAGGGTGGCGAAGTCGAGGACGTCGTGGGTGGTGATGCGGGAGGGCTGCTGGTCGGTGCCGTAGGCGGCGTGGACCGCGCGCATCCGCTGGATGGCGTGCAGGGCCCGCATCTGCGTGAACATGTCGCTGGCCAGGGCGACTTCGACGTCGATGCTCAGTCCGGGGCGGATACCGACGGAGAGTGCCTCGTCGACGGCGGGGATCGCGGTCTCCAGGCCGATCTGCGCGTCGGACGTCGGGGCGAGGGCCACGGTGGTGCCGGTCTCCCCCATCGCCTTCCATGCCTCGGAGGTCAGTCCGGTGGAGTGGATGAGGGTGACGTCGGGGTTGAGTATGCCGTCCTTGGCCCAGCGCAGGACCGCCTCGGACCCCGACGTGCCGAACACGGCGTCCACGCTCACCCCGATACCCAGCTCCTGTGCGGCGCGGCTGAGTTCGGGGCCGTAGGCGAGCGACGGCCCGGCGATCTCGTCGGTGGCCAGGGTCGCCAGACGCAGCGTGAGCAACTGGTCGTCGCTGCTGAAGTACTGGCCCTTGAGGCGGGTCAGGTCACCGGGCCACTGCCGGTCCCACTCGCCGAAATGCGGGCCCATGGAGGCGTGCACGCCACGGATGCCGGTGTCGAGCAGGGCCTCGATCGCGGCGTCGGAGTGTTCACGGGTACGGGAGTTGTGGGAGAAGTCGAGCATCGTCGTGATGCCGCTGTCGATCGCGGTCAGCGCGGCCAGCCTGGTGCCGATGTACATGTCCTCGGGCCGGTAGACCGTGGCGTGGCCGGCCAGAGTGGCCATGACGTAGCCGCCGAGGTCATCGACGTCCGGCATGATCCGGCGCAACTGGGCCTCCCAGGCGTGCCGGTGGGTGTCGACGAAACCGGGGGTGAGGATCGTGCCGGTGGCGTCGACGACCACGGCACCTGCCGCGTCGAGGTCGCGGCCGACGGCGGTGATCGTGTCGCCCTCGACGAGGAGGTCGCCGCCGTCGATGACGCCGAGATCAGCGTCCATGGTGACGATGGTCGCGCCGGTGAACAGGATGCGCCGCCGGTCGGCGGGCCGACGCCGGAGCTCTTCGAGCACGGCGGGACTGGTGGTGTCGTCAACGTTCATGAGAGGTCTTCCTTCAATACGGCGGAAGGGCCGGGAGGAAGGGCCGTCCGCCGGAGAGGCTGGGAGGGAGGAGAGGTGGGCCGCGAGGGAGGGCGGCCGAGGAGGTGCGAGCACCAGCCTCGGCCGTGCGGCAACCAGGCCGCGGTTTCCCCAGGTGTCGCGCACCCAGGATCGGGACCGTGGGGCGTCGGCCGGGGGAATGTCAGCCGAGCTTCATGACGTAGCCCGCGTGGTGCAGGTCGTCGCCCCGGAACTCCCCGTAGGCCCAGAAACCGAGGTCGTCCAGGTAGTCGACGCGGTCGCCATCGATCCAGTAGCGGCCCTGGTAGGCGTGCGGGCGCCCACCCCGCGTCTCGTCGTAGCGGCCATCGGCCATGAGCTCCTGGTGCAGGAAGTCGTGTCGGTCGATCCAGACGCCGACGCGCGGGCTGCCGGTCAGGTCCGCTGCGGCCGGGATGCCCGCCTCAGGGGCGGTGGCCCGGCCGGGGACGTCCGCACCGGCCCACAGGACCGGCCTGCCGGCCGCGACGAGCGCGCGGACCTGCTCCGGCGAGGTCATCAGCGCGGCCACGACGCTCGGCACGTCGGCGGCGAGTGCGTCGGGGACCACCACGAAGTCGGTGGTGTTGCCCGGGGTCAGCGTCGCGACGTACTCCGAGCGGTGGCCCCGGCCGCCGGCCAGGGCGACGGTGTCTACGACGGCGGGAGCGATGGTCAGTCCGGTGCAGTCGACGACGATGGCATTGTCGTCGCCCGCAGCAGTGATGATGCCCGGGCCCACGCCCACGAGCAGGGAGCCGACGAACAGCAGGTCGGCGCCGGTCATGGTCCCGATCAGCGGGTCCATCGTCAGGATGCGAGCGTTGGTGAACAGCACTGGCCGTCCCTCGTCGTTCGCGAGGATCGCGTCGAGGGCCTCGGGGTTCCAGCCTGCGGTGCCGGTGGTATCGGTGATGCTCATGCGCGTGCTCCTCGGTGGGGTCGCCTCATAAGGGTCCCCGCTGCGCGAAGTGAGCGCCGTTGCGGGGTTCGAGGCGAGAGTCCGGCAGCTACAGCGGCTGCCTGACCACCAGGTTCGTCGCGCGGCGGGGGCGGAACCAGGCCGCCGTTATCCCAGGTGTCCGGCACCCACGATCCGTCCCGGCGCCTACGCCGGCGCGGGCCATGGGGAAGGTCCCGGACGGCCCGCCTCGCTGCCGCACGACACAAGGGCCCCGTCGCTCGCGATGCTGGGTGCACGGCACCCAGGAAGCCCTCACCTGGGCAGACGGCGGCCTGGTCACCATCAGCCGCCGGGCCGATCGTAGAGCCATGACCAGCAACGACACGCCCCGCGACCCACACCCCTACGCCGGCATGTGGGTGACCGCAGACGGACACATCCGCCAGGAACTACTGCCCGACGGCCGCTACGACGAAGCCCGCGGCAACCGCCAGAGCGCCTACACCGGCAGCTACACCGTCACCGGCAACCACATCGACTACGTCGACGACACCGGCTTCACCGCCACCGGCGACGTCCGTGACGGCGTTCTCTTCCACGAGCACCTGGTCCTCTACCGCGAGGGCGACGGCCGCACAGCCCGGCCGTAGCGCATCCATGACGGACATGGCGAACCTAGTGCCCCTCCCGGCAAGCTTTGCCCCGTCGCATCGTCGGGCGCAGCCTCGCAGCTCGTGATCCGGGGCGGGTCAACTTCGTACACCTGGCCGTGCAAGCCGGTGATTTGCCGGCCCCGCCCCTCCGGCGTCACAGCAGACACGGTGTCAGGAAACGCTCCATGTGCGCAGCTGACGACCGATCAAGCCAGTCCCCAGCGGGCCCGAAGCGGCGTCCCGCACCAAGGAAACCGCCTCCTTCGGTGGATACTCGAGCAGGCACCCGTTCAGGGCCAGGTACGCCTCTGCCGAGTGCCAGGCGAAGGCCTCGTTGGAGTGCCCCAGACAAGGCAGCCTGGCCAGCGTCTGGAGCAGCGCGGCGGCCTTCAGATGCAAAGAGCCGTAGATGTCGCGTTCCATCGCCTTGGCATTGGCCCGGGCGACCGCCCCATAGAGCGGGCCGAAGTCGTCCACCTGGGGATCACCAGGCAACAACTCCGCCGCGTGCAGAAGAAAAGTCACATCAAGCGGGTGGAGCGGATCGTTCTGGGTCACGCGGCGTGACCTCGCTCCTGCTGCTCCTCAAGATCACGCCGCGCCTGCAGCTCCGCAGCACGCTGTTCCTTGCCGGGATCGGCCGCGCCGGCTTCCTCGGCGAACGCATCACCACTGTGGGCCATCAATGCCCTGAAGGCGTCGAGGAAGCGCACCTGGCCGGTCACCACGCCCCACCCTCCTTCGCCGCCGACGACCACGTCAGCCCAAACCTGCTTCGACTGCTCGACGCACTCACCGAACTGCCTGCCCAGGTCGTCTCCGACCTGGGCGAGGTTCTCGTGCAGAACAGGATGGCGGTCGCACTGCTCGGCGAGCAGACCGCGTACACCGGGCTCGCCCGCAGCTTCACCTACCGATGGTTCACCCAGCCGGCCACCCGGGCGCTCTACCTCCGTGAAGACCACGAGCACCAGAGCCGGGTTCAGGTCGCCGACCTGCGTGCCGCCGTCGCACTACGCCCCCGGGACCCGCAGGCCGCGAAGCTTGTCGGCGCCATGCACGCCGCCAGCAGCGAGTTCGACGATCTGTGGGGGCGCCATGACGTCGCCGTACGCCGCAGCGACCGCAAACGCATCGTCCACCCCACCGTCGGCATTGTCTGCATCGACTGCGAAGTACTCGCCACAGCCCGGCAGGACCAGCGGTTGCTCGTCTTCACCCCTCGCCCTGGCAGCGATGCCGCAGGACAGCTCGAACTGCTACGCGTCATCGGACATCAGAATCTCACTGCCCCGGATCCGTCTGGCACACCACCTGATCTGATCCCTCACAGCGGCGATCAATATAGAAGCTGACGCGGTGTCGAGGGGAACGGACGCTCGCCCGGCGGCCGTCTGCGTTACGACGGAGCTACCGTGGTGCTGATGGTGCAGCCCTCGCCCCCTACTTTTGTGAGAGGCCGACCATGACCAGCCCCGAGCCGACGGCGCCCGCGTCGTCCCGGATACAACCGGGCAGGGCCACTGCGGCACCGTCCCACGGCACTGCCGGTGGGTGCCGATGGTCATCGGCCCGCTCGTACGGGACCTGGCCGGGGAGACGCGACGGCTGCGCGATGCCGGGCCGCTCACCCAGATCGAGCTGCTGGGCGTGCCCGCATGGGCGGTAACCCGGACACGCGGAGGCACGCCGCCTGCTCACCGACACACGGCTGGTGAAGGACATCAGGCGGAAGGCTGTGGCAGACCGGGGACGTCACCCGGGGTTGGCCGCTGATCGGCGTTGTTGACGCTCCCCGTTCCACGTTCACCATGGACAGTGCCGAGCGCAAGCAGCTTCTTACGAAGACGGCTCAGGCGCTCACCCCGCGGCGGCTCGAACAACTCCGGCCGGTATCGCCGGATCTGGTGCGTTGTGGGCCCGGCGGTAGGCCACCGGGGAAAGGCCCACGTAGGTGTGGAACTGTTTGCGCAGTGCGACCGGGTCGCCGAAGCCGCAGGCGGTGGCAATGCGTGCGATGGTCAGGTCGGTGGATTCCAGCAGCAGGCGCGCGTGCGCCAGTCGGCGCTGGGCCAGCCATTTGAGCGGGCTGATTCCCGTCTCGCTGCGGAACCGGCGGGTGAAGGTACGTACGCTCATGTGCGCCTGTCGTGCCATGTCCTCCAGCGTGATCGGCTCAGCCAGCCGTTCCAGTGCCCATTGCCGGGTCGCCGAGGTGGAACGGTCGGTGTCCTGAGGAACCAGGTGCTCGATGAACTGAGCCTGTCCGCCCTCGCGCCACGGTGCTGCTACACACCGGCGTGCAGCGGCAGCCGCGACCGTCGCTCCATGGTCCAGACGAACCAGGTGAAGGCACGTGTCGATGCCGGCCGCACCGCCTGCCGACGTCAGGATCCGGCCGTTGTCGACGAGCAGCACATTGGGATCAACCTCAACGTCGGGGAACAGTCGTGCGAACCTGTCGCACAGCGCCCAGTGGGTGGTGGCCCGTAGACCGTTGAGTAGGCCGGCTGCCGCCAGCAGAAAAGCGGAGGTGCACAGGCTCACGATGCGGGTCTGCGGTCGTATCCGATCCAGTACCGCTGCAAGGTCGTCCGGCTGCGTCCCCGTCGCGAGCAGGTCTTCGCTGGGCTCCAAGGTGGCGATCACCACCGTGTCTGCGGTCTGCAGCAGATCCTCGTCGTGGTCGACGAGGATCTGGAAGTCCTCGTGCGTACGGACCGGTCGGCCTCCGAGCGAGAAGGTGCTCACCGAGTAGAGACGGGTCCCGTCCGTGGTGCACGCCTCGTTGAACACCCGGGCCGGGATGCCCAGATCCAGGGGCAGGACTCCGTCGAGGGCGAGGACGGCAACATGATGCGGCATGGCTGGAATGGTACGACAGGTGTCCCTCAGGCCACTCACTCGCCGCCGTGAGTACACGACAGAGTGGATCTCGCCGGGCTCGGCCCGGCGAGAGAACACATGGCAACAGACATGAGCGAGGAAGCATGAGCGAGCACACCATGCGGGCCGTCACCATCAAGGAGTTCGGCGGACCCGAGGTTCTGACCGCCGAGCAGGTAGCCCGGCCCGAGCCGCTGCCGACCGAGGTACTGGTGCGTGTGCACGCCGCCGGAATCAACCCGGTGGACTGGAAGACCCGCGCGGGCCAAGGCATGGCCGGCCTGCAGACAATGCCGCTGATCCTGGGCTGGGACGTCTCCGGAGTCGTGGAAGAGGTCGGCTTCGGCGTCACCACCCTTGCGCCCGGCGACGAGGTTTATGCCATGCCCTGGTTCCCGAGGCCGGCCGGCGCTTACGCCGAGTACGTCACGGCACCCTCCCGCCACTTCGCCCGCAAGCCGGCCTCGATCGGCCACACCGAGGCCGCGGCCCTGCCTCTCGCGGCGCTCACCGCATGGCAGGCCCTGGTCGACACCGCCGACGTGAAGGCCGGGCAGCGCGTACTCGTGCACGCAGCGGCCGGCGGCGTCGGGCACCTGGCGGTGCAGTTCGCCAAGCACCTCGGCGCCGAAGTCGTGGCCACTGCCAGCGAACCAAGGCATGCCTGGCTCAAGGAACTGGGCGCGGACGAGACGATCGACTACACCCAGCAGCGGTTCGAGGACGTCACCGGCGACATCGACGTCGTCATCGACTTGATCGGCGCCCAGGACGACAACGACACCCGGTCCGTGTCGGTGACCCGTCCCGGCGGCCTCGTCATCGCGATTCCCGGCGGTGTTTCGGAGCACCTGTCCACTGTGGCCGGACGAGCCGGTGTGCGCACCAGCCCGTTCCTGGTGGAGCCGGACTCCGCCGCCCTGACCACGATCGCCGGGCTGGTCGACTCCGGCGAGGTCCGCATCGAGGTGGAGCGCTCCTTCGCACTGGAAGAGGCCGCCGAGGCCCACCGCCTGGGTGAGACCAACCGCACCCGCGGCAAGCTCGTCCTCACCGTCACCGACTGACTCTCTCACCTACTCCGGAGCACGCCATGTACTACGAAATCCGCCGTTACCAGATTCAGCCCGGACGCCGCGAGGAGTGGGTCCGCTATATGGAAGACGTGATCATCCCGTTCCAGACCGCACAGGGCATGGACGTGACCGCCTCCTTCGTCGACGACGAGGACGAGGACGGCTATGTGTGGATGCGCCGTTTCAAGGACGAGGCGGACAGTGACGCCCTGCGCGGGCTCAACCGGTCGTCGCAACACCGGGTTCCTGAATCGATAGTAGATGCTCGTTGAGGGCTTCGGCTGGTGTCTTCCAGCCGAGTGTCTTGCG
>NZ_JBHVFU010000083.1:0-26746 GCF_042801455.1 Streptomyces sp. NPDC057565
GGCGTTGCCGCACTCCACAACCTCAAGCTCGACATCCGGTAAACGAGGCACCCGCCGCAGCAGGGCACGTTCTCACCGGCATTACGTGATAGCTCTTAGCCAGAGGCCGGACAGTTCACCGTCGTCGCATCTGTCCAGCCGGGCAGGTCGCGGTGGCGGCGTCGGTGTCGATGTGGAAGTCGTCGATGGTGAAGCCTCCGGGGACGGCCTGCCGCAGTGTGGAGCGAGATGTTGTTGGCGACGCGACATCGTCCACATCGACGCCGAGTTCGCCGACAAGGCCGGCGACCACGCCCCCCAGGTCGTCCGTCTGATTCCCTGACGGCTTCAGTACCATTCGACGAACGCCCACCCGGCTCCCCAGGCGGGCGTTCCATCGTTTCCGCGGCGACTATTCCGCAGCGTCACAGGAGCACCACCGAGCGCAGGACCTCACCGCGGTGCATCTTCTCGAACGCCGCCTCGACCTCGTCCAGGGCGATCGTCGCGCTGACGAAGTCGGCCGGCGGCAGTGGGGAACTGTAGTAGGCCGTCAAACGCATCCAGCAGGACACCCGGTGGGCGGGCCTTACCGGAGTGGACAGATTCCAGCCGACCATTCCGCGGGTGTAGTAATCCTCGATGCCTAGGAGGCGTAACACCAGCGGTGTGCTCTCCGCGTATGCGTGGGCGATGGCACGCAGCCGGGCCTCGGCAGCCTGCCGAGCCTGCCGGGCGGTGTCACTGTCTGCGAGTCGGCGGGCTCCGCGGCGGCTGGTCGAGCCAAGGAGCGTCCACACACGGGCCACGACATTGAACGTGCCAAGGATCGGCCACGTCATAGCGCGCAGCACGAGTATCTTCACCGCGCGCCGCATGAGGACCGCTGTGTGTTGGTGGGCATGAGCCTGGCTTGCAGGAGCGAGGAGCCGGTCGTAACGGCGGACTGGACGGCCACCCATAGGAGGGCTTCCCATGGGCCGGGGGTGGAGTCCACGAGGTGTCCTGCGGTCATCGTGGCCCACACGTAGGCGCTGATGATGATCGCTAAATGATTGCCGTGGACTCTGGCCAGTCTGAGGCCAGCCCATAGGGCGAAGGGCTGGAAGGCGATGCCTGCCGCGTTGGCGGCCAGGTAATAGAGGACTCCCGCGAGAGGGTTGCGAGCGCTGTCGGCTTCGGTGGCGTGGTCGATCAGCGTGTACATGTTGCGGAACAGCCACCATGCGGCGAGCGTGGCTGCGGCAGCCACGGAAGTTGCTTTCGCAGCACGCACCAGATATGTCATGAACACGATCGTCTTCCCGCTGGCTGATCGCCTGCTATCCCGACTGCTACTCAACTCGGGAGAGGATTCTGGGGCGCCGCGTCGTATGTCCGCCCCAGAACTCGTGGCTGGCTGTTACCGGGCGAGGGCTTCCCGAAACGCCTCGCGTAGCTCCTAGCAAAGGGATACCTTCAGGCAGCGCCAGCAAATGATGCTGCAGCCGAGGGTGAGGAAGGCTTCGTGGAGATCATCGCGGATTTCCCAGCGGGTGCGTAGGCGGCGGAACCAGTGCAGGAGCGCGAAGGCGGCTTCGACGACCCAGCGATAGACGCCCGGGCCGGAGCCGTGCTCGGTCCCGCGGCGGGCGATGATCGGCAGATGCCCAGGCCGCGAAGGTCGCGGCGGTAGGTGTCGTAGTCGTAGCTGCGGTCGGCGTACAGCATGTCGGGGCGCCGGTGGGGACGCCCGCGCTTGCCCCTGACCGCCGGAACGGCGTGGACCAAGGGCATGGGCTGGGTGACGTCGTGGCGGTTTCCGCCGGTCAGCGTCGCGGCGAGCGGAATGCCGTGTCCTTCCACGATCACGTGGTGCTTGCTGCACCTCCTGTCCCGGTCCACCGGGGACGGACCGGTCTTGGCACCGCCTTTCATCGCCTGCAGGTGCGAGCCGTCCACCGCGGGCCGTGAAAGTCCAGCAGGCCACCCGCCCGCAGCTCGGCGAGCAGCAGCTCATGCAGGATCTGCCACACCCCGGCCTCATGCCAGTCCCGCAGTCTGCGCCAGCATGTGCTGCCCGATCTGTAGCCCAGCTCGTGCGGCAGGAACTCCCAGGGGAGCCCGGTGTACAGCACGAACGGGATCCCGTTGAGCACCCGCCGGTCATCCAGCCGCTTGCGCTGGGCGGACATGTAGAAGACCCGCATCAGTCGGCGGCGGTAGCGGCGAGGTCGGCGCATGTTGCCGCTGATCCGTCCTGAGTCTTTCGGGACGGGTGCCAGTCCCGAAAGACTCAGGACGGCGGCGTGACGTCACAGTCGCGGCGTCGGTGAACGCGGCGAGGCCAACAGCCGGGCCGGGCGCTGGGGACGTCATGGCAGTTCCCCGGGGCCCGTGGCGTGTCCGGGGCTGATCAGGTCAGGTCGGTGGTGCCGACGGCGGCGCGGAGCTGGTTGCGCGCCCACCTCTTGAGGTCCCCGACGCGGTAGAGCAGTTCGGCGCCGCACTTGCCCGCCGAGGCCGCGGGCCCCAGTGCCGATCCACCAGCCGCACACGGCAGGCATGGTCAGCCTTGTGCTGCTTCGTACAGGCCGCGGCCTGTACGCCGGGCCTGGGCGGCCTTCACCAGGCGCTCCAGGGTGCCGCGTACTGCTTCGATTTGTCCCGCAGTCTCCGGGCGTCCGAGCGCCTGGTTGACCTCGCTGGCCTTCATCGCACTCTTCGCCTTCGACAGGATCTCCACGACCCCGTCTGTCAGCCCTTTCGCCCGCTTCGCCGGGGCAGCCTTCTTCTTACCAGCCTTCGCCCGGGGCGCGGCTTTCTTCGCCGTGCGGGATGCCGGGCGTTGGGCGGTGGTTCCCGTCTCCTTCCGGCCTGCGGTCTTGGGTGCGGCGGTCGTGGCCGCCGCCGTCACGGTGGACAGGGTCTTTAGGCTCTCCACCGCGGTACGGACGGCTTCCAGACGCTGTGCCACGGCTGCCAGTTCCTGCTCCAACTCCTGCTTGCGCGATTCCAGACCGGGAAGCTCGCCTTGCAGCTGCTCGATGGTGGAGTGGATGCCGTCGGGGGCATCGATCGTGGTTGCCATGGTTATCGTCCCTTTCCATGCGCGCACAGCCGGTGCGTGGTCATGCTGGCCACTGCGTGGCGAAGTCGGCGTTATGTTACGTACTACGGCAATGCCGCCTTCATTCCAATAGTCCCTCGCACGGGCTGCTGCCGGCCGCGTCCCCGTACCGTCGCGCGTCCTGCGTCTTCCCCAGGCTGTCCGACCTGCCGACCTCGTAGACGAGGCGCTGAGGCGGGGCCACCAGCCGGTCCAGACGCGAGACCGCCCGGGCAACCAGCCGAGCGCAGGCCGTGGAAACCATGACGGCCAGTGCCAGGGCACCCACCGCTGAGTGGCCACTCAGCCCTACAACGATCCGTCGTCCTCACCCGTCACGCCCCAGGCCCGCCGTCCAGGGCCCCCGGGAAAGCCACCAAGGCTGGATGTTGGCTGACGTGCTCGCACTCGCAGGCGGCGCACACGCCGAACGTGCCCAGGCGGGTCGAGCGGGATGCGGCACCAGCGATCGGCCGTGAGAAGCGGTCGATACCAGGGACACTCCCCCGGCCTTGACGTTGCTCTGTTCGGTGCAGCCGCAGCATGGGACGGCGACCGAGCGCAACTCGTAGCTGCCGGGGAACTGGGAGCGGAGTGCCCGAGCCGGTCGACAACGTGGGCGCTGAGGGCGGCGACGGCGGCACGCTTGCGTTCGAGGGAGACCCGGTAGTAACGCTGGGTCATGGCAATGGGGCGGTGGTCCATCAGCTCCCGCAGGACATCGATGGAGGTCCCGGCATCGGCGTGGCGCTGGGCGTAGAAATGGCGTAAGGCGTAGGCGTAGACCAGGGCGGTCGAAGGGCAGCGGGTTGCCGGCTGCGTCGACGCCTTCGGCATGGAGTTCGGGCAGGGAGTCGACCCCCAGGCGCAGGGTTTCACTGATGTAGTTGGCGCCCAGGTGGCCGGCGCTGCTGTAGGCGCTGAGGGCGGGGAAGAGGTAGGTGTCGCCGGTGGCGGGCAGTTGGAGGTGGCCGCGGCGGGCTTGCAAGGTGCGGAGGGCCTGGGCGGTGGCATCGATGATGGGCAGGCGTCTGCGGTTGTTCCAGATCAAGCAGGCCTGGCCGCGGTCGGTTTCCAGGCAGTCGCGGGGTAGGGAGGCGATCTCCAGTGTGCGGCGGCCGGTGTCCCTGAGCAGGATATAGACGGTTCGGTAGAGCAGCTGGAGGTCGGCGGCCGGGACATCGCGGCGGCCCTGGACCTCTCCGAGGCCGAGGGTGGGGCTTTCCCCGCGAACAGACCAGACCCCACCACCATGACACCGCACAACCCCACACGTCAGGCACTCACCAGAGTCGAGCGACAGAGTCCCACAGGATGCCAAACGCTACTGTGATCAGCGAACGAGACGGGGCAAGTCGAGTTCGATACCGAAAGGGACTGTTGTCTTTATGCGATCGCGGTTAATACCGGTGGCGACGTATGCGCGGGTGATGTTGTCCAGCTCATACATGTGGATGACGGGGAGGCCTTTTTCCTCCTCGACACGCCAGTAGTGCGGAATACCCGCCTGCGCGTACTTGAACGGCTTCAGTGACCGGTCACGGTCGGCGGACTCATCCGAGACGACTTCGATGGCGAGGGCTACCTGGTCGGGGAGGTAGCGCGTGCGGTTCGGGTCGTATGGGACCGTAACAGCAAGGACGTCGGGCTCGGGCCGGTTCTTCTCGTTCAGCTTGATCGTCATTTCCCGGTCGATCTCGAATCCCTCGGGAGCCTGATCGTCCAGTGCGGTCGTAAGCCGGGTGACGACGCGGGCGTGCCAGGACCGCTGCGGGGACATCATGAAGATCAGCGCTCCATCGATCAGCTCGGTGTGTCGCGGGAGGGCGGGTGCGTTGTCGAGGTCATCGGCCTCCCACCCACTCGGCCGGGGCGGCAGCATCCAGGGCGGGAGCGCGTCCCATGCGGTCGTCATCGTGTCCTCCTTCGAGCGCTCTGGTCAGCTTAATCCGTCAGTTCCGCGTGGTGGCGGTGCGGGCCGCGACGAGAGGGCGACGGGGTCGGCTGTGGCGGGGGCGCAGGGCCACCATGCGGCGGCGGTGCCATGGCCTTCGCGGATGTAGGGGTGCCAGTGGTTGTCGGGGCCGAGGCGGATCTGGATGCCTTCGTTGTCGGCAGTGAGGCGGTTGCGCCAGGCGCGCAGCCGCACCGTGCGGGCGGCGGCGTCCACACCGTCGGCGTTGTCGGGGTCCAAGAGGGCGGTGCGGGCGGCGGCCATGGCGGCGGGGTTGGGGGTGAGAGGTGCTCGGGCGACAGCGACGCCGGCGGGTCCGCCGTGGCGCCGGGCGCGGACCAGGCGGGCGAAGTCGGTCGCGGGCAGGCCGGTGGCACGGACGAGCTGGTGGAACCAGTCCTCGTCGACGCTGCTCGCGGCGAGGCGTACGGCGTCCTCGAGGGGGGTTCCGGTGAGCGAGGCGGTGTGCCCGGCGGCGAGACCACGGGCCCTCTGAGCGGTGTCGCGGGTGAGCGCTTCGAGGTCGTCGAGGGTGAAGGGGGCGCCGGGCGGGGGCTCGGTGGTGAGCGGGGAAGGGGTTGTCTCGGGCTCACCCGACGATGCCTCGACCGGTTCGGGGGCGGGTGGGCTGAAGACGCCGCTGAAGGAGACGAACGCGTCGCGGGCGCGCACGCCCTGGCCGCGGGGTGCGTCGCCGGTCTGTGAGCTGGTGTCGGGTGAGGGCCTGGCGGCGGGTGCGCAGCGCGGCGAGGACGGCGTCCTTGGTGCGGCCGCGGCGCGTGAAGAGCCAGAAGGGATCGTCGTCGAGGTGGGCGGCGGTGGCGTAGCACAGGGCGGCGGCGTGCTTGCAGGGGTAGCCCCAGTCGGGGTCGAATTCGCCCGGCTCGGGCAGCAGGGGGACTCCGGCGGTGCGGGAGTCGTCGACGAGGTCGGCGTCGGAGAGTTCGGCCAGGGCGGACTCGTCGGAGGCGATGACCTGGTCCGCGAGGGCGCGCTTGGTGCCCAGCCGGCGGGCGACCTTGTCCTCGACGGTGCCTTGGGCAGTGAGCCGATGGATCTGTACGGGACGATCCTGGCCGATTCGGTACGCGCGGTCGGTGGCCTGGTCCTCGACGGCCGGGTTCCACCAGCGGTCGTAGTGGATCACATGGGTGGCGCGCATGAGGTTGAGGCCGGTGCCGGCGGCCTTCAAGGAGAGCAGGAAGACGGGGGAACTCGCCCTGCTGGAAGGCATCGACCATGCCCTCGCGACGTGGCACCAAAATAGCGCCGTGCAGGTAGCGGGCGCGCATGCCGCGGTCAGCGAAGTGCCGCTGAAGGAGCTTGCCCATCTGCGTGTACTGGGTGAAGACCAGGGCACTCTCGCCTTCGGCGACCACTGTGTCGAGCAGTTCGTCGAGGAGTTCCAGTTTGCCGGAGCGGCCGGGCAGCGGGCCGGTCTCGCGCAGGTAGTGAGCGGGGTGGTTGCAGATCTGCTTGAACGCGGTGAGGAGTTTGAGCACCAGGCCGCAGCAGGCGATGCCGTCCGCCTTCTCGATGAGGGCCATAGTCTCGCGGACCTGTGCCTCGTACAGGGCGGCCTGCTCGCGGGTGAGGGCGATGGGGTGGTCGGTCTCGGTCTTGGCCGGGAGTTCGGGAGCGATGCCGGGGTCGGACTTGCGGCGGCGCAGCAGGAAGGGGCGGGTGAGGTGCTCGGCGGCCTGCCAGGCCTGATCGGCGGTTTCCTCGTCGCCGTCCGTGCCGAGCGCGCCGCGCACGATGGCCTTCGCGAAGCGGTCGCGGAAGGCCGACAGCGGGCCGAGCAGGCCGGGGGTGGTCCAGTCGAGCAGTGCCCACAGCTCGGAGAGGCAGACGCCGACGCTCTACGACTCACAACCCGCGTTCGGGCCCTCCCTCGGATTGGCCGCGCCGCCGCCGAACCGAACCGGGTGTTTTGCCGGTCCGGTGACTTCGCGGGTGAGGCAACTTCAGCGGACCCAGGGTCCGGAAAGGTCCTTGCGCACGATCTCGAGATCAGCAGTCGTGCGTCCGCGTGCATGGATCCAGGACTGGTCCTGGATCCCGTCTCTGCGTACCAGCCGGCCAGGTGCCGAGTACCAGCGCACGGGCGAGTCGTCCTTGCTGGCCCACATGCAATGGTCAGGCAGGTTCACTCGGGCATAGCGCTCGTGGAGGCTCGGCAGCAGTGAGTCGGGCAGCTCGCAGGCGTCGTAGAGACCGAGGTCGTCCGCTCCGAAGAGGGACTCACTCAGCACGAGTTCGACCCATGCAAGGGACATCCGATCGAGGAACGGGATCCAGCCGTCGCGTGACTCCACCATCACCGGCGGATCGTCCTGTTCGATCTCGGCCAGGGGGATTGCCCAGAAGGCGCAGTCCTGATTCTCATGGCGGAAGACCAGGATGCCGCCCAAATCGTCGGTGACGTAGAGCCCCGGCGCCGGGACCAGGGGGTCCTGCTGCTGGGTCAGATCTTGCCGGCGCCCGAACAGTGCGTACCCCTCGCGCAGGGCAGCCGGGAGTTCGAAGCCCAGCTCGGCTTCGACGGCCGCCAACTCGCTCTCGCTGTAGCCGTCTGCTGGCTCCAGCGGGCGGCGCATCCACGCGTCGGCGAACCAGCGCACGAAGTCCCAGGCTTGCGTGCGAGTGCGCACCCCGCCTCGCAGTGCCACCGAGATATCAGGACCGTCCAGCATGCCGAGGACGCTACCGCTTTCGAGCCTGTGGCGGAGCACAAGCACAGCTCTACGGGATCGCCAGCAACCAACTTGACCCACCGACGACATGAGATGTCTGAACACCGCCACCCCCTGCCGGACTCCGGCCGGGGGTGGCGGCACCACGGGCGCCCGCAGCATCCGCGAAGAGTCGCCCACTCAGAGCCACGTACAGCACACCGCCCGCTTTGCGGGCCCGCCAAGAGCCGGGGGCCGTCCCCGGCCCGTGAAGAAGAAGGAGTCGTCATGGGCAACAGCCGCGCGAACAATCCGCCCAGGGGCGAGTGCCGGCAGTGCTGGCACCACGCCTACGCCAGCCGTGAGGCGCACGCCGGACTCGGGCCCCGTCAGGACTGCCCGCAGTGCGTGGACCACATGAACAACGGCCACCTCGACCACATGATCGTCAGGTAATGGCGGTGACGCGGGAGAGGAGTCGGCTGCTGGCCGCGGTGAAGCGGCCGATCGCGCTGGCCGCCGCGATCACCGTGTTCAACGCGGACGTGGTGGTCGCGTGGGTGGCCGGGGTGCTGTTCAGCATCGTCGCGTACGGCGTGCTGGCGCTGCCGCTGTGGATGCCGGCCGCCATGGCGCTCGTGGTCGGCCTCGGGGTGTGGATCGTCGCAGGGCCGCTGTGCTGGGGGCGCACGTCGGCCTGGTCACTCGGGATCCGGAGGTGGGGCGCACCGGACACGGTGTACTCGCCGCCGGCCCCGGTGGATCACGTGGCCGCGCTCCTGGCCCCGAAGCCGGTTCGCCCGGCGCAGGCACGCAAGTCGCGGTCCACCGAGCCTCGCTCACTGGCGGCGTACGAGCTGGCTGGGAGCCCTGCTGGCGGTGCGGCGAACCCCCGGTGGAGGGCACGCACGCCTGGGACGACCGCGGCGACTTCCAGCTGTTGTCCAACCACACCTTCAAGTGCCGGAACGGGCACGACCAGCTGAACAGCACCGACGGAGGCTGACACGCCGCCGCATCTCATCCCCACTGGCCTTCGCCGCGGACCCGCAGCCGCATCGGCTGCTGACGGTTCCCCGTGCGGAGCGCGGGCGGTACGCGCTCGCGGTCGAGGCGGCATAGACGCTTCGGACGTAGTTGGGGGCCTCGCCATTGCGGCGGGGCGCCCTTGCTCACGCTCAGGCGTCCAGGACGGCGGCAGTACGGCGGCCAACAAGTAGGCCGAATCACCCCTGCGCCGTCCCACGGCCGCGGTCACCGAGATGTGTCTTGACCTGCACGGGACAGGACAGGACCATACGTACTGCCTGCTTGATCCCTTCAGGACGGCATCCAACGATGGCCGTGGGGGGCATCACATGCACTGGTACATAGACGTGCTCAAGAAGTACGCGGTGTTCAGCGGGCGCGCACGTCGGACCGAATACTGGGTGTTCAATCTGTTCAACCTCGCGATCAGCATCGTGCTGTTCGTGGTCGGACGCGCAATCGACTTCACTCCGCTTCAGGTGCTCTACGCGCTAGCGATGCTCCTCCCCTCGCTCGCCGTGGGCGTCCGCCGCCTGCATGATGACGGGCGCTCCGGCTTGTGGCTCCTCATTGGACTGATCCCGCTGGTCGGCGACATCGTCCTGCTCTACTTCTTCTCCAGCGACAGCCAGCCTGGAGACAACAAGTACGGGTCGGTTCCGAAGTACATCGGCGCGCACATCTGACCTTCCGGCGGCACTGAGACCTCGGTACCAATGAGGTACCGGGGTCGCCATCCCCGAACACGCGGCATAGCGGCACGGGCGCCGAGGGCGCCGTCGGGATCACGCCCGTACGGCGCCCTTTTTGTGTGATCCCCACGTGATCACCGCACACCTGACCTGCGGCAATGGCCCAGGGAACGGATATCTAACCCGTAGGAATGGCGCTCTCACGGCGGTAAAGGACGCCACCGCCGTCGCGGCCGAGCAGAACGACACCTTCGTCCGTGTGGAAGCCGATACGGCGGGCGCCCGCCCTCGCATCAGGCTCGGCAATACGGCCGGCCGACAGGTCCCCGAAGCAGTGCCGCTCCGCCGACCTGATCGGCTGCAGCGTCATGGGTTTTCTCGTTACTCCACAGCGCGGCCGATGAGTTTGTGGCTCCCGGCCGGTCCAAGCTCGTGACACCCCAGGAAAGGACACCGCCATGTCGGAGCTTCTCGTCGACTTCATCACCTCCCTCGACGGCCACGCATCGGGAGAGGGATGGCCCGGGTTCTGGGGCCTCGAGGGCCCGGAGTACCTCGCATGGCTCGGCGAGCAGCCCGAGGCCACCTACCTGATGGGAGCGAACACCTACCGCCTGATGTCGGGCTTCGCCGCAGGCGAGGTCCCGAATGGTCAAGACGAGTTCAGGCCCGAAGAAGAGGCGTCCGTCGACGAGCTCACGCAAGCGTCCAAGGTGGTGTTCTCCTCCTCACTCGAGGAGCCACTGACGTGGGCCAACTCCACGCTCGTCCGCGACGACGCCGTCGAGGCGGTCCGCGCCATGAAGTCGAGTGGCTCGGGGCTCCTCAGCACGATCGGCAGCCTCAGCCTGTGCCGGTCCCTGCTACGAGCCGGACTCGTCGACCGCTTCCGGGTCGTGATGTTCCCGGTGATCACCGGGGCCACGGGCGAAGAACGCATCTACGACGGCTATCCGGACGTTGCCCTCGAGATGATCGAGCACCGCACCTTCGACGGCCGCATCCAGCTGGTCGAGTACAAGCCCCGCGTGCTCGAGCACCCGCCGCTCAGCGTCCCTGCGTGACGTCGCCCCGTCCGCCGGTCTGAACGGCACCAGGCCGACGCCGGCGGGCGCGGAGCAAGACCGAATAGAGGGCGAACGGCCAACGTCAGGACGCCCGGTCCAGGTCGCGTCGAAGGAATAGATCAGCCGAGCACCGAGCGGCGGATGGAGGCACTGATTCCTAATGCGGTCTGTCAAGCCGCGAGAGCGGTGGGTGGCATGAGTTCGTAGGTCCGTCCGTCGCGTAGGAGGGCCCAGAGGACGTTGACGCGGCGGCGGGCCAGAGCGAGGACGGCCTGGACGTGACGCTTACCTTCGGCTCGCTTGCGTTCGTAAAACCGGCGGGACTCATCGCAATGGCGGATGCTGAACAACGCGGAGATGTAGAAGACTCGTTGGAGGCGGCGGTTGTAGCGCCGTGGCCGACGAAGATTGCCGCTGATCTTGCCGGAGTCGCGGGGCACGGGTGCGACGCCGCCGAAGCCGGCGAGGCGGTCTGCGGTGCCGAAGGCGGTCATGTCACCGCCGGTCGCGGCCAGGAACTCGGCGCCGAGGATGACGCCCAGGCCCGGCATGCTGGTGATCACTTCGAAGTCCCGATGTTCGCGAAACCGGGCCTCGATCGCCTTGTCGAGTTCGGTGACCTGCTGGTTGAGGGCCATCACCTCCCGCGCGAGCGTGTGCACCATCTGAGCGGTGAGTCTCTCGCCGGGCAGGCTGGTGTGCTGGTGTCCGGCAGCCTCCAGAGCTGCCTCGGAGAGCCGGTCGGCGCGCAGGACCTTGCGATTGCGCAGCCAGGCTTCGAGCCGCTTCTTGCCTGTCCGGCGGAGGGAGGCCGGGGTCTGGTATCCGGTCAGCAGTATGAGCGGGCCGGTGTTGGTCAGGTCCAGCGCCCGCTCCAGGCCGGGGAAGATGTCGGTGAGCCGGGCGCGGAGCCGGTTGACGGTGTGGGTGCGGTCGGCGACCAGGTCCGTGCGACGGTCGGTGGGGATCTTGAGGTCGGTGACCGTCTCATCGCTGGTGCGTAAGGGGTGCAGGTCGCGGCGGATGCGGACATGATCGGCGATGACGGCGGCGTCCTTGGCGTCGGTCTTGCCCTCGCCGCGGTAGCTCTCGGAGGCGCGGTGGATGGCTCGGCCGAAGATGTAGTGCACCGACTGCTCGTGGTTGAACAGGATCGTGATGGCCAGGGCGGCGCCGCCGTCGGCCAGGTCGATGCCCCAGGTCACCTCGTCTCCCAGTGCCAGGACATCGGCGAGGAGTTCGAGGAGTTCAGGCTCGTCGTTGGCGATGCGTCGTGACAGCAGCCGACGGCCGCTCTCGTCGATCGCGACGCAGTGGTGATGAGTTTTACCTGCGTCGATGCCGGCCCAGATCATAGCCATGTGGTGCCTCAGTGCGGTGTGCTGCTGGTTCCTGCCACGGACGACCTCGCTGTCGATTCCCTACTCAGCGATCATTCGCAATTCCTCATTGGCAGCCGAGTCGTCGTGGGGTGCCGGGCGGTCAATCAGTGGAAGCCATAAGCGGCAGAGCCTTTTGAACCACACCCGGCCCCCCCGGGGCGGGTCAACCATACGAAGGGCTCACCACATCCCGCAGAACAACGTAGGGAGCCTTTTCCAACCTGACTGCGCTGGCCGCGTGTTGGACGGATCTGCGGAACGACGAAGCTCCTGGTAGACGGGTTCACGACCAAGATCGCCCGCAGCCACCAGGAGCTTCGCGTGCTTGTCCACCCGTCCTCGATCGACCTGTCCGGTCGCTCCCTGCGGTGCCTGACCGAACGGCTCGCTGCGCGGCGAGGGGAGATCGGGACCCGATGGCGGCGTCTGACCGCTGGCCCGTCAGGCACTCCTCGCCCTGGCCCATCTGCGGTGCGGTGACACGTACGCCCAGCTTGCCGCAGGTTTCGGTATCGGCATCGCGACCGTGTACCGCTACATACGCGAGGCCGTCGAGGTGCTGGCCAGCCTCGCGCCCGCCCTGGCCGAGGTGATGCACATCGCGCGGACCAAGTCGTTCGTGATTCTGGACGGCACCCTGCTGCCGATCGGCCGGATCGCCGCTGACACCCCGTACTGCTCGGGCAAACATAAGCGTCACGGCATGAACGTCCAGGTCCTCACCGATCCCTTTGGGAGGCTGCTGTGGGCCTCGCCCGCCCTGCCCGGTTCCACTCACGACCTGACCGCCGCCCGCGCCCACGACATCGTCGACGCGCTCACCGGGGCCGGCCTCAAGCGCTGGGCCGACAAGGCGTATCAGGGTGCCGGCGGCTCCATCCGGGTGCCCTTCCGCGGCCGCCACCTCAAGCGGTGGCAGCGCCGGCACAACAGCACGCATGCCAAGATCCGCTGCCTCGGCGAACAGGCCATGGCCACGCTGAAGGGCTGGCGCCTCCTGCGGAAGCTCCGCTGCAGCACCAACCGAATCACCGCGATCGTCCAGGCCGTTCTCGTCCTTCATCACGTGTCAACGTGAGGTTGGAAAAGGCTCACTCGATCAGAAGTTCCGTCTCTGCACACGCTTTGAGATCGTTGCGACAGCCGTCACTCGGCCGAATCCACCGGTCGCATGGTGGCTCGCCGAGCGCGTGAATGAGACGATTGACTACTTCACCAACAGTGAAGTCCCGGCCGGACATGGCACCGGCCGCCGGGGAACTGCGCTCCGCTCTACTGGAGATGAGCAGCCGGACCCGCACCTGCTGAACCAGAACGCCCGTCCGGCCGGCCGGTTCCGCCGAACCGCCCCCGCATGGCGAGGCTCACCGGTACGCTGGCCGCTTCGTGCGGGGTGCGTATCCACTCCGGTCACCAGCGGCAGGAAGCCGCTGTTCCTCATCCGTCCGCGACCCCTTGAGATGCCGCGGACGCTCTTCCTCGAAGGCCCCGTGTGCTGTGCGCACGGGGCCTTCGGCATGTCTGTCCCCCGTCATCCATCCCTGGAGACCGCCATGTCCCCCGCGTCCTTCAATGACCCCGAGCTGCAGGCTATTTACACCTACCTCGCCCCCGGCGGGTCCACTGGGAGGCAGGCCGCGGCGAACGCCGAAGCGATCGCCGCTTGCGAGGGCCTCGACCTCGGCGCCGACCTGTCCGCCGCCCGCCGCCGCGCTCCCGAACCCACCTGCAGTGTCCGGCGCAGCTCCCGCCGGACGCTGCAGGACCACGCCTACGGCATCCTGCGGGCCCAGGCCGCGGCGTGGGCAGACCTGCGGATGTGGCGGCACGAGACCGAGGCCTGGATCCACGCCCTCGGCGCCGACGGTGCGCCCGTCGCCGCTGCATGCCTGCGCCTGGGCATCGGGCTTATGGTCATGGACATCGTCCTCGACGGACAGAGCACCAGCCGACGGCTTCGAGGCGGCGACACACCCACCTCCGTCCAGGCCCGCGCCGCCGCCCTCGGCATCCCCCCTTCCCGGCTGACCCCGGAACGGCAGGCGCAGCCGGGCCCGTGGCGAGGCTCGGTGATGCCAGCACCAGGGGCGCGCCCGGTCGGTCTTCCGAAATGGGGTGGGGGTCAGCCCGCCAGAACGGGCTGGTCATCGCCGGGGACTCCGGGACCGGGCAGGTACCCGCCACCAGAAGCTAGTGGCTCGGCTCGGATGGTTAACCCGAATTGATCCGCCATCCGTTGCCCGCCAGGCTACCTCCAAGGGTCGATCTTGGAGATCGTCGTGGGGCGTCGTCCGGGTCGCGAACAAGCTTCGCCGTCGGCGCACTGATCCCGCCCGCCGCCTAAGACCCGCCTTCGAAGAAGCCGGACTTCAGGTCCCCGATGATGACGTCGAGTGGATGCCCACTCACGGTGAGCGGTCCACTCCAGGGCGCGGTGAGTGCGAAGAGCAACGCCAGGCTCAGCCCGACCACACTCGCAACGCCCAGAACGAGCAGTGACGTTCGCAGGCTGCTGCGGAAGGTGAGTGCGCCGGCGTTCACGATCAAGGCCAGTCCGCCGACCACAAGCGTGACAACGTAGAGCGCGGGTACGTCGCGCGAGGCAGCCGCAACGCGTGCGCGACGACTATTGGTGACGCTGTCCAGGGAAACCAGCAGCTCCGTGCTCGCCGGGGTTCCCAACTCGGGCCGGGCCGCCTCGGCACGCACGCTCCGCTCCAGCCGTGCAATCGCGCGAGCGGTGGCCGGGTCGTCACCGGACGCCGCTGCCGCACCCTCCCATTCCCTGACACGCGTGGCCTGCAGGTAGTCCAGCAGTGCCGAATGGATCGGCTCCGACTGGACTCGCGGACTTGTCGCCGACCACGCCAGGCGGGAGGCTGCGGCCGCCTCGTCGCTCACCAACTGCTCTGCTGCGCGCAGGTAGCTGGCCTCGCTGGCCAGCGAGAGTGCCGCAAAGATCGCGAAGGCGGCGCCGAGTGTAGGCATCAGGGGCATGGCAATCTGGGGCACCCGATCCTGTTCCCCGACCGGTACGAGCGCCCGGACGCCGACCCGCGCCACGGCCGCGACCAGTAGGGCAAGGAAGAGCCAGCCAACAACCAATACCACCGTCGGCAGCGAGGCCAACCAGTTCACGACCACCTCCACGATCACCTGGAAGCAGCCTGCCGTGCAACGAACGGAGGATCAATTACCTGGCCAAGGATCCAAGACGAGCCACTAGTCCACTCAGGTCATCGACTTCCGGCCGACTGACTTGGCTGAGACGGGACAACTCCCGAAGCCGTCGACAAACGACTCCCGTTCTCGGTGTACAAAGCCAGGCGTCCGGCACCGAGCTGTTGTTCCCTCGGCCCCGCCCTGCACACCGCGGCCGCAGACGCCGTCGGCAGCACCGAGCAGATCACCTGGAAGGCCCTGCAGGATGCGCTGGCCCACAACGCGTAGGGCTGCTGCCGGGGGTCAGCGCCGAACCCGCAAGAGCAGCAGTTCCCGCACCTCCGCGACGCCCTCGCCGTGATCGAACTTGGTGTCGAGGCACTGCGTGTCGTCGGAGAACTGCTCCGCCCACAGCAGCGACCCTGCCGCTGCCAGAAGGTCGGCGCCCGCCTCTTCGGCAGCCGCGCCCGCAGGAAAGACGACCAGGAGGTCGGCGACGGCCAGCTGGTCGACGACGAGGGCGACCACGCCGGCGGCAACCGTCGGGTCGCCCCAGGGAGCGGACAGCGAGAGCTGATCGAAGACGAGCACATCGAGCGAGCCGAATTCCCGCGAGCCTACGGCGCCCTCGCTCAGCAGTTGCTCAGCCACCTGAGCGCAGAAGCCTCCCTGGGCGGACAGCCGGGACCGCAGGCTGTCCAGCTGCTTCACGTCCGGGAACCACTCCTCCACGTCCTCGTAGATCAGTTCGCCCCCGCTGCAGTGGCTGTACTCCGAGTCCGTCCCGGGCTGCGGGCTGCCGCCGCCCCGGTAGGGGGTGAGAACAGCTCGCAGGCTGCCTACGGGTGCGCCGTCGGCACGTATCTGCACCTGCCAGATCTCCGTCGCGGAAAGGCCGAGGAGCGGCGTGGTGTGCTGGAAGTCAAGCGTCAGGCCGGCCGGGTCGGCCACAGTGGCTGGCTGGGTAGTCATAGGATCGGCTCCCTCTCCACGGTGTGCCCGCCCATCGGGCAGAATGCCGGGCCTAGGGCTGCCTCAGGTCTCTGACGCTTGAACTGTCCGCCGCACCTTGAGCCCTCCCAGCAGGCGGGCAACGAGTTCGTCTGGCGTCCCAGCGGGCGGGCTCCGGCTTGCTTCCCCTGGTGCTCCGCACCTCGTACGGATGGCCTCGTCCGTGTCGCCGCTGTCGGCTGGCCGTGCCGCCACGTCGGTGTCGCGGCAACGCCGTTGAGCTCTTCACGCGAGCAGGTCACGCCGCGCTCGCCGATCAGGCCGAGCGCTCCACCTGGTGGCAGTTCTACCTTGAGTTCCCAGACTGGAGCCAAGCCGAAGCCACAGCGGCCGCTGTTCTCCGACCAATCCTGTTCGACGCCGAAGCCGAGGGGAGCGTCACTGCCTGGTGGTACACCCGCACGCACCTCTGTTGGCAGCTGTGCCTCGGAATCCACCCCGATCCGGGCGCCAGGGCCAGCATCGGTGCGGCACTCGACGAACTGGCTGGTGCCGGCCACCTGCAAAGGTGGTGGCCGGGCATCTACGAGCCGGAGATCACAGCGTTCGGCGGATCAGCCAGCGTGGAAGCCTCGCACTACCTCTTCTCGGCCGCCAGTCGGGAAACCCTGGCCCTCGCTGACCGCTCGGACGTGTCCATCGGCCGCCGAAAGCTATCCGTGCTCCTCTGCTCGATCAGGATGCGCGCCGCCAGGCTTGAGTGGTACGAACAGGGCGACGCATGGCAGCGCGTCATCGGCGAGGACCGGACGGCACTCGGCAGAGTGCCGGAAGACCGCCTGATGGAAATGACGAAGCAGCTGCGAAAACTGTCGCACGGTGCCCCATACCGTGGGTTCGAATCCCACGCTCTCTGCGTGGGGTGGCCCCTGACCAGCAACTATGGTCAGGGGCCGCCTGGCTTTTCGGCCTCGGACGCTGTCCGTGACCGACCACTGTTGTCCGGTGTTGACCGCCCCGACTGGCACGCATCTGGCACGGGGCCGACAGCGCCGCCTCGGCGTGCCTGTTGGCCTCGCGCGCAGTGCAGCGTGATCGAATAGGGCATGGCATCGTCCTGGACCGGTAGGCGGGTGCGCCTACGCGCTATTGAGCCCGATGACTGGACGGTGTTCGCGCGCTTCGCGGACGATGACGGGCGGCGAGTGGGCCGGTTGGACCTGCCGCGGTCCGCCGAGAGCTATCGTGCCTGGGCGAAGGAGCAGGCCGTTGCCGAGTGCGATGACGACCGTTTCCGGTTGGCGGTCGAAACGACGGCTACGGGGGAACTGGTCGGCGCGGTCGGCTCACATCGCACCGGTCGTTGTTCGGGCTGGTTCGAGTTCGATGTCGTGATCGGCGCCGGCCACCGGCGCAAGGGCTACGCGGCGGAAGCCGTGGTGCTGTTGCTGCGCTTCATGTTCGCCGAGCGGCGCTATCACAAGTGCCTGGCGGCGGTCTTGGCCCCCAACGAGGCGTCGTTGGCACTTTTTCGTCGGCTCGGCTTCACCGAGGAGGGGCGCTTACGGGAACACGTTTTCTTCGCCGGCGGGCATCACGACCTCATCATGATGGGCATGCTCGCCGACGAGTTCGACCGGCGACACACGATGAGCGAGCCGTGAGCAGGTCGTCCGGGCGTGTGCGGAACGGTACTCGGACTTGATCGACGTTCGCTGTTGGCGGGTGTAGGCGGTCTGTCGCCGAAAGCGGGGCTGTCCCCAGCCGCGCACGGTGGCACGCAGGTGCAGGCCGACGGCTGCGAGACCGAGGAGGGTAGCGGGTTGCTGTCACATGCAGAGTCGGCCGGGCCGTCCGCGGCGCGACCTTGCAACTGCCCTCGGCTGCCGCGTCAACCGTCACCCTGCTTGATGTCCAGATGGATCGGACCCCGAAGAACGGGGCTGGGCCGGTACGGCGGCGGGTCGGCGACCAGCCTGGGGCGGTCGAGCCGGCGTACCAACTCGGTCAGCGCGATCTGGGTTTCCCGCCGGGCCAGCGGGCCGCCGAAACACAGGTGGATGCCGCTGCCGAAGCCGAGGTGCTGGTTGTCACGCCGATCGGGGTCGAAGCGGTCGGGATCGTGGAAGCGGTCCGGATCGCGGTTGCCCGAGGCCAGCATCAGCATGATCCGCGAGCCCTTGGGGATCACGGTGTCGGCGACAGTGATGTCGCTGTACGCCGGCCGCCAGGGAATGATGTGCACGGAGGGCTCGTAGCGCAGCAGTTCCTCGACCAGCGGCACGACGAGGTCCGGTTCGTCGCGCAGTCGCTGCGGCACCTGCGGGTGGCGCAGCAGCGTCAGCATGCCGTTGGTGATGAGGTTGACGATGGTCTCATGGCCGGCGATGAGGAGCAGTCTGGCAGTGGCGACGATTTCGGCGTCGGCCATCCGACCGTCGGGCCCGTCGTCGTTGGCCAGCCGTGACAGCAGGCCGTCTCCCGGCCGGCCGTGGCGCTGTTCCACCAGCTCGCCGAGGCACTGGCGCAAGTCCTTGCGGGCCTGTACGCCCTTGTCCAGTTTCTCCTTCGGGTCGGTCTCGGGGTTGTAGTCGATCGAGTTCATGATGTCGTTCACCCAGAGGTGGAACCTCGGCTCGTCCTCGCGTGGCACGCCGAGCAAGTTACAGATCACGGTTACGGGGAGCGGGAAGGCGAAATCGTCGACGACGTCGATCTGCTCCTTGCCCGCCAAATTGTCGATCAGGCTGCCGACGGTGGCGGTTAGGAAGCCTTCAAGTCCGGTCACCAGCCCAGGGGTGTGCGGGGGGCCGAAGTGGCGCATCGCCATACGCCGCAGGCGATCGTGCTCGGGCGGGTCCATGTGGATGAACGACGACGTGGCCCCTTCCTCGGCTGAGGGCAACGGACGCGACAGATTGCGCAGGTCGGAACTCAGATGCGGGTCATTCAGTATGTCCGTGATCTCGCGATAGGTGCTGATGACGTAGCTGCCGTCCTCCTGCCGAGCCACCGGCGTCTTGCGCAACTCGGCATACAGCGGGTAGGGGTCGGCCCGGGCGGAGTAGTCGAAGATCCGTTGCAGCGTGCCGGCCGTCCCGGTCGTGGGCGTCTGGCCTTCCTCCTGCCGATGCTGGTGCACGGCCGTGACGCGGCGCTCACCCGGGTCATGGCCTGTGACGACCACCGTGGCGCCCTGCGTGAGCAGGGCGGGGCCGGGGAAGTCGACGGGCACCGGTTTCATGTCGGCCGGCTGGTCCGGCGTGGGGCAGGGGGGCGGGAAAGGTGCTGCCGTCTCGATCAGCCGTCGGTAGTGGTCCAGCCACTTGGCGTTGTTGAAGCTCACGGCAGCCGTGACGCGGCCCCGATAGCCATATGCGGTGACGAAACGGTGGTCGTCCAGCGATCCCTGGGTGACGACCACCTCGTCGGCGAAGGTCGGCACGCCGACGGACTTGATGTTGACGCCGAACTGGATCGACCAGAACAGCGGGATGGACAGGTGGGACCAGCGGTCCGCCTGGGCGCTGACCATGTTGTGCGCCGCGACCTCTGCCTGCTCCACGGCGTTGGCCCAGTGCTCCAGCGAGATGAGCCGGTACTCGTAGATCGGGTTCGGGCAACGTGCCACGTCTCCCGCGGCGAAGACGTCGTCGGTGACGCGGCCATTGATGTCGAGGGCGCGGCAGCCCGTGTCGCAGGTGATTCCCCACACGCCCGCCGCCAGTCCCGACTCCCGCAGCCACTCGGTGTTGCGGATGCTCCCGAGTGCCACCACCGCCACATCGGCGTCGATCGCGCTGCCGTCGTCGAAGTGAGCACGGCGAAACCGTCCCTGCGCGTCGCCCTCCAGCCGGGTGACCTTGGCACCGCAACGCAGGTCGACGCCGTGCGCGCGCTGCATGTCGGCCGCAACCTCGCCGATCATGGCGCCGAGCGCCCCGACCAGCGGGGCCGGCGCGAGTTCGGCGACGGTCACCGGGATGTCCCGCTCTCGGCAGATGGAGGCGATCTCGGAGCCGGTGAATCCCGCACCGATGACCAGCACACGGGAGGGCCCGGCGGCGAGGGCCCGCTGCAGGCTCTCGGCATGCTCGCGCGTACGTACGACGAACACTCCGTCCAGGGCCGCCTCGGACTCGACGAACCACGGCCGGGCCCGTACCCCGGTAGAGATCAGCACCCGGTCGAAGGGAACCTCGCGCCCGTCGGCGAGACGCACGTGGTTCGTCGCGAGGTCCAGCCCGCTGGCGGGCACGCCCAGCAGCCACTCCGCATCGATGCCACGACGGCGAGGCAAAGCGGTGCCCCCGGCCGGCACCCACCCGGTCAGTACTTGCTTGGACAGGGGAGGCCGGTCGTAGGGCTCGCCCAACTCGTCACCGATCATGGTCAACGATCCGGTGAAACCCTCGTCTCGCAGCGCCTCCGCGGCCCGCAGCCCCGCCAGCGAAGCCCCGACGACCACGATTCGGCCATCGTGCTTGAACGCACGCAGGTTGTCGGCACTGGTCATGACGGCGACGCCTCCGCCGGTGCGTGCCGCGCCTCCAGCTGGTCGACCAGGATCGCCTGGACCGGGCAGGCCGCCGCGGCGCGTAGCACCTGGTCGCGCTGGGTGTCGTCGGGGTTCGGGTCGTACATGAGCGCTTCCTCACCGTGCATCCGGAACGCCTCCGGAGCCAGGAACGCGCACTGCGCATACCCCTTGCATCGGGAAAGATCAACGACAACTTTCACCCCGACCTCCACAGGGAGTGGGAGCTGCAGACCCTCAAGCCGGCGCCACTCCGGCGCGCAACGAGGGAGGATCCGGCCGCTGCCCACCCCTCGAAGTGCGAGGGGTGCACCGCGCTCGTCGGGTCTCCATGGAAAGAATTGATCATCGGCTAAGGCGATCGGCGCCTGACTAGGGACGTATCCCTCGTTGCGGCCGCATTTTGGTTACGTAAGCGACGCTCTTTTGGATTGCCGTTTCGACGGAAACCGTGTGGCACGGTGCGCCGGAATACCGTGAATCAGCGTAACAGCGGCACCGATACCAGTGAGTGCAATGGCCCGGGAGACGAACGCTGACATCCAACGTTTACATCAACGACGCTGGTAGAGGACCGGCGTACGCGGCAGCAGCGAGACGCCGAGTCTGCAGAGGTCGGCTCGAACTCCTGAAGCAATTTGCGGGAACACGTTTTCTTCGCCGGCTGGCACCACGACCTCGTCATGATGGGCATGCTCGTCGACGAGTTCGACCAGCGACACACGATGAGCGAACCATGAGCCGGTCATCCAAGCGTGTGCGGAACGGCACTCGAACTTGATCAACGTTCACTGTTCGCGGGCTGAGGCGGCCTGTCACTGAAAGCAGGACTGCCCTCAGCTGCGCAGGGTGGCGCGCAGGCGCAGGCCGGCGGTGGTGAGGCCTTCGAAGGTGGTGACCTGGTGGCTGGGTTCCGGTCCGGGCGGCTCGCTCAAGTGGTAGCAGCGGGCGGTCTGTGCGGTCAGGAGCGTCAGCATCGCCATGGCCAGGGCCGCTCCCTCGCAGCCGTGCGGCCCGGTGCCGAAGGAGAGGAAGACCCCGGGTTTCGTCGGCGAGCCCGAGTCGTCGAGCCAGCGCTCGGGGTGGAACTGCTCCGGCTCGGCGTGTTCCCGTGCGTCGCGGTGGGCGGTGTAGGGGCAGACGAGAACGGTGGACCCGGCGTCGATGGTGTAGCCGGCGAGCTGAGTCCGTCGCGGGGCGCGCCGGGTCAGTAGCCAGCTCGGGGGGTGCAGTCGGAGCACTTCGCGTACCAGTGCCTGGGTGTATTGCAGGCGGTCGAGGTGGGTGCTGGTGGTCGCGGCCGGGTCCGTGGGCAGGAAGGCGGCTTCGGCCGCGATGCGGTCCGCTGCCTGGGGGTACCGGGCCAGGTGGAGCAGGATCCATCCGGCTGCGCGGGAAGGTGTCTCGAAGGTGGCGATGGTGATTCCGGGGAGAGTGTCGACGATGGCCTCTTCCGGCAGCAGGCCGTAGCGGGAGGAGGGCCGGAGCATCTCCCCCAGCACGTCGTCTCCGAGCCGGCCCGATGAACGGCGCCGGCGGACGATGGGCCGCAGAGCGTTGGTGAAGGCGACTTGCTGCCGTGTGCGGAACCGCCGTGCCGGTGTGGGGACCCAGCGCGGCCATACCCAGCGCGAGGGGCGTACGAGCACCTCCCGGGCCACGAAGAGCTGTGCGGCAAAGGGCAGCAGGGTGGGAGCGTCTTCGGAGAAGAGGTAGCGCACGCCGACCTCTGCCAGGGCATGCCGGACCGGGGGCAGAATCTCGACGTCCTGGCCCGTGGGCCACTGGTCAACAAATCGAGCGGTCCCGGGCGCTATCTCACCGATCCGGGCTGCAACCGCCTGCGCGCGTAGTCCGCGCATGCGGGCGGCGTGAGCGTGCGAACGCTCCTCGGACGTCCGTGCCCCGCTCGACCGCTTCAACGGCGGGAAGAGAGGCGAGGGCACCTTGGGGAAGTCCTTCGCGCGGCGCAGGACTGCTTCACACGGCCCGGCCGCAGCGGCTACGTAGACACCCGGCTCCAGCTGCCAGACGTCCCCGCACTCGTCAGCGCCACGGCGCGCCACTGCCAGCCGATCGCGGCTCCAGGCCGCGAAACTGCCTTCGGGCAACCGCGGCGGCTCATTCACTCGGCCCATGAGATCGCCCCTGACCCTCGTACCCTGTCCAGGCCGATATCGTCGGCACCTTGACCGGAAACCGGCGGGCGCCCGGGGCACCCGCCGGCAGTGCGGTCAAATCCTGTCGTCGCCGGTGTGCGTGGCCCAGTCGTGGCCGCCGTACGCACCGTAGTTGCGGGTGAAGGACAGCTTGCCGAGCAGCTTGGCGATCATGATGTACTCCTCTCGCCTGCCTTCAGCACCATGTATGTTAAGTGCCATTTTTTTCATAAATGCCCTATATCTCATCTTAAGGGCGTCAGCCGCACGCGCGGATATAAGGCACATACCTGCGGGCCGGGCCCACAGCCGGCCAACGTCGCCCCGGCGCTGAGGGGCGGTGCCGCCCCCGGCCGCGAGGTTCGGCGGCGCCGGGCACCTCAAGACCGGCGGCACCAACGCCCCGAAGGAACGGAACGGCTTTCGCGCGAACCGGTCACCTCGCACCTCGGGAAGGCGGCGGGTTGGCGAGCTGCGCCCCCTACCGATAGTGGCCGACGACGGCACCGAACCGGCGCCGCCCGCCTACAGGCCGGGCGCCCGGTAGCCGTCCAGGTACCAGAACGCCGCCGAGTACCAGACCAGGGCGATCACCGTAACGAGCGCGCCACCGGCGAGCGGGAGCGCCCAGCCCGGCCAGCGGCGGTGGCGCACTACAACGACCTTGGCGACGACGGCCCCGTAGAGAAAACAGCCGGCGAGCGAGTGCAGCGCCGCCCGGGTCCCGGTCAGGCTGACGCCGTGGGCGATGATGCGCTGCAGGGCGATCGGGACAGAGAACAGGAAAGCGACCATACCGATCAGGCGGTACACGGTGGGCACCGGGTGCGGCGCGGCGCGCGGGCCCGGCAGTCGGCCGTACATCCACAGCGCGAGGAGCAGCTGGATCAGCGCCAGGCCCAACAGAGCGCTGCCCAGCTGGGCCTTGAGCAGGACGACGGCGTGGCCGTGCACCCCGAAGAGGCTGCGCCGGTACTCCGGGGTGTGTACCCGGCCCTACCAGAGCAGGGCGGCGGTCACCGCCAGGGGCAGCAACAGCCACAACAGCCCAAGGAGCTGCCGGGATTCGGTGCGCGGGGCGAGGCGTGGCATGTGATCAGCCGCCCACGCCGTCGGCCTTGTCGCCCCGAGGAGCGCCGGCCCGAGTGGATGTAGAGCGCGGCGGGCCGGTGATCAGGAAGCCGGCGAGTGAGGTCACGGCGCCGACGGCCTCGGCGATCGCGCTGGCGGTCCTCTTCGGCCCCCAGAACGGCTCGTACATGTTCGGCAGCGGACCGAGAGCGCCCACGTTCACGTTCCCATAGAGCAGCACGGCGCCCAGGGCGGAGACGGACACCAGGAACGCGAACGCCCACACCGGCCGCCGTCGACCAAGGAGCAGGACCAGCAGCGCGGCCAGCGACGCCACGGCAGCTTCGAGGCGGAACAGCGTTCCCTGGCTGATCTGCCGCCCGACCGCATCGTAGGGGGCGGCTAGGTCGGCGTGCACGTAGGCGTTCACCGCCAGGGCGGCTGCGGTCACCACTTGGAGCAGCACACGCGTGACCGTGCGCCGGCGCGGGCGGTCGCCGGGTCCGGCAGCCATCGCTACTGCCCGATCGCGCTTGCTGCGGCACTGCCGGGCGCTGGGGACGCCGTGCCGTTCCCCCCGGCCCGGAGGTGGGTGTCCATGCCGAGTTCCCTGTACTTTTCGATGGGACTCGGACTCCCGGTCGGGGCCAGGGCCGAACCGCTGGAGCACGCAGTGGCAGCGGTCAGCGCGGCACGTACCAGGAACCGCAGTCCAGCGCGGGCGCCACACGGGGAATCGAAAACGTGCACGACCATGTTTCGGGGCCTCCCTTCCGCGACGAGACTGACCCAAGTTTCCGATTACGCCAACGCCAACACTCGCCCCGCGCGGGCCATCACCCAGTCAGGCGAGGATGTGCCCGGGGCACGCCCCAGATCCTTCGACAGCAGCGCGGAGCCGACCTGATTATCGTGGGCGCCGGCGGTCATCACCACGACCGCGATGATCAGCCCTGTCGCGCAGGTCGTGGTGCTCACCCCAGGTATGCAAGGACTGAGCCTGGCATCCGAAATGCTTGAGAAGTTCGGGTACGAGCCAGAGCGCACCGCCCCCACCCTGCTGCGGCTGCGCAACTGCCCCTTCCACCCCCTGGCGGCCAAGGCCCCGGAACTGGTCTGCGCCGTCAACCAGGCTTTCCTGGCCGGATACCTGCACGGCCTGGGAAGCGACAACAACACAGCGGTGCTCGCCCCAAAACCCGACGCCTGCTGCGTCGAACTCCGCGCGAACGGCGTGGCCCAGGACCCCCATCTCGATGGCGGGCTGACCGTACCGCGAGCGACAGCCACGCGGAACCCCGTCCGCAGGGCGACGTCTTGAGGTGATCGATTCCAAGGGTTGTGAGCTGCTGTCGGTTTGCTGAGCTGAAGTGAGTGGTGGTGTGCGGGAGTGAGTCCCGTCGGCGGGTTCGCGGGGGCGGGAACGGGGGTTCTGGGGTCGAATGGGTGACCTTGGCGGCTGCTGCTCGTTGGGCTGGACAGCGGGTGCCGGGCCTGGTGGGAGGGGGTGATGTGGTGGGTGGTTTGCGGGAGTTGGCCGTGCCCTTCGTGGTGCCCGGGCCTTGTGGGGTGGCGGTCCGGGACCGTTTCAAGCACCTCACGCCCCAGGACGAGGAGGTGCTGCGTGCGGTCGGTGAGCATCAGGGCCGTCTGGCTTCGCGTGATCTCAAGGCCCGCTGTGCGGACGGTCTGGAGCACGGCGCGGACAGCTGGGCGTCGCGTAAGCGGGACCTGACGAAGAAGTCGTCGTCCAGGATCGCCGGGGCCATCACCAAGGCCACTCATGATCAGTGGGCGCTGGCCCGGCGTTGCCAGGCCGCGCACATCCAGACGCTGGCAGCCGGGATCAAGATGCTGCGGCACCGCCTGTCTCTCCCGGTCGGGGAGAAGGGCACCAAGCGGGTGGCGGGCGGCTACCGGTCGAAGAGCGAGTGGTTCCGCAAATCCCGCCGCCTCGTGATGCTGGAGGCGCGGCACGCTGCTGCTGTTGCCGAGTGGCAGGCCGGGCGGGTGGGGGTGGTGCGGGGTGGCAGACGTCTGTTCAACACCCGCCACCACCTCGCGCAGGCCGGGCTCACCGAGGACCAGTGGCGGCAACGGTGGGAGGCGGAGCGGTGGTTCATCGGGGTCGATGGGGAGTCGGGGAAGCGGTTCGGGAACGAGACGATCCGCGTCACCCCGGACGGCGAGGTGTCCATCAGGCTGCCTGCCTCGCTCGCGCACCTGGCCAACGCCGGGCACGGCAGGTACGTCCTCGCCTCCCGGATCGGCTTCGCGCACCGGGGTGTGGAGTGGGCCGACCGCATCGCCGCGAACCGGGCGGTCGCCTACCGCATCCACCTCGACGCGGAGCGTGGCCGCTGGTACCTCACCGCATCCTGGCAGCGCCCCGTCGTGAAGACCATCCCGCTGGAGGCCGCCCGCGCCCGGGGCATGATCGGTGTCGACACCAACGCCGACCACTTCGCCGCCTACCACCTGGACCGGCACGGCAACCCCATCGGCGGGCCCCGGCGGTTCTTCTGCGACCTGTCCGGCACCGCCGGTCACCGCGACGCACAGCTCCGCCACGCGCTGACCCGGCTGATCCACTGGGCCGAGCAGGCTGGTGTCGCCGCGATCGGCATCGAAGACCTCGACTTCACCACCGAGAAGACCCGGGAGAAGCACGGCCGCCGCAAACGGTTCCGGCAGCTGATCTCCGGCATCCCGACCGGCAGGCTCAAGGCCCGGCTCGTCTCCATGGCCGCCGAACACGGCCTGAGCATTGTCGCGGTCGACCCCGCCTACACCACTTTGTGGGGTGCCCAGCACTGGCAGAAACCGCTGACCACCCCCCGCCGAAAGATGTCCCGTCACGATGCCGCCGGCATCGCGATCGGACGACGCACCCTCGGACACCCGATCCGGGATGGGGTATCCCCTGCTCGAACGGAGTTGAGAGCTTGGGGAAGGACGGCACCGCCCCCGCACGACCGGAGTGATCGTGCGGGGCATCGG